>NZ_JAAMTH010000008.1 GCF_018283455.1 Planococcus sp. MSAK28401
AATGAACCAAAGTCATAGACCATCTCCTCAGAGAACCACCGAATGTTATCTTCGTTAGGCATGCGGAAAAAGCCAAAGTCATTACAGGAGATGTCGACTCCTTGCAAGACCTTGGCCAAGCTCTGTTTAATGTTTTCGGAAATGCGTTTTGCCACTTTTAGTCCGCGAAAATCGTTTTGATTGCTGATGAACAACGGTTTTTCCAAGACGAAATAGATTTGAAAGCCCTTCGGGGTTTCCAAGACAAGTGTGGGTACGCCGACGCTATGATCGAGTGCAGCCGTCAGGATTTCCGTATACGGCTGTTTTTTGGTATCGATATCGACGACAAAGGTATTGATCTGTTGGAGGTTCTTCTCTTCGTGTCCCTTGAGGAACCTTCTTTTTTCATCTGAATACCTTATGTAGTTATAAACGTTGGGATTCCAATGTGAAACCAAAGAAGCGTCCTCCAAGAGAGTTTCTAGGGACGTGACAACATAGCCTTTAACACCTGAAGGTGTAGAAAGATCTTCTTTAGATCGAACAACACCGATTGCTCCAGTTTTTCTTTTGTTAGCCTTTTTAACAGCTTCAACTCGAAGTGGAAGGCTTATTTTAGAATTCTTAACTTTGTAAGAATAGATTCCATTTTTTAAAACAGTATCTACTACTTCATACAATCTATTCATCTAAACCTTCCCCTTCATCGACTTCTCATGCTTCTTTTCCTAACCGTATAGGAATGAAAACATCGTGTAAATAGCGTCAAATCAAGGTTTTTAAGGTCGCAGAAGTAGATATTTCTACTTTTCTACTTTTGTTAGAATGAACACCATTCTCGCAGAAGTAGATATTTCTACTTTTCTACTTTTGTTAGAATGAACGCCATTCTCGCAGAAGTAGATATTTCTACTTTTCTACTTTTGTTAGAATCAATACCATTCTCGCAGAAGTAGATATTTCTACTTTTCTACTTTTGTTAGAATCAATACCATTATCGCAGAAGTAGATATTTCTACTTTTCTACTTTTGTTAGAATCAATACCATTCTCGCAGAAGTAGATATTTCTACTTTTCTACTTCTGTGAGAATGGATGCCATTCTCACAGAAGTAGATATTTCTACTTTTCTACCTTTGTTAGAATCATTGAATTAAAAAGTATTATTTCTCTTCTCTGAGACCTTGGTATTAAAGGAATAAATATCTTTAAAGAAATTTTCCTTACTAACAAAAGTAGATATTTCTACCTTTGTTAGAATGAACATCATTCTCGCAGAAGTAGATATTTCTACTTTTCTACTTTTGTTAGAATGAACGCTATTCTCGCAGAAGTAGATATTTCTACTTTTCTACCTTTGTTAGAATGGACATCATTCTCGCAGAAGTAGATATTTCTACTTTTCTACCTTTGTTAGAATAGACATCATTCTCGCAGAAGTAGATATTTCTACTTTTCTACCTTTGTTAGAATGAACATCATTCTCGCAGAAGTAGATATTTCTACTTTTCTACCTTTGTTAGAATGAACATCATTCTCGCAGAAGTAGATATTTCTACTTTTCTACCTTTGTTGGAATGAATAAGCTTATATTACAAATTTATTACAAATTATCTCTCATATACACAAACTTCTACTTATGTTATTATCAGAAATATACAGAAGTAGAAGTTTGTTAGGTAGAAGTTTGTTAGGTAGAAGTTTGTTAGGTAGAAGTTTGTTAGGAAGGGTAGGAGGAAATAAAATGACAGCTAAAACAATTGTAGTTGGAAATTTTAAAGGTGGAGTAGGGAAAACAAAAGTATCTGTAATGACTAGTTGGGAATATGCAAATGTCCACAATAAGAAAGTTCTATTAGTAGATATGGATCCTCAAGGAAATGCGAGTACTCTAATTGCTCGTTCTGCAGGAATCACCGAAATCAACAAGACAATATTTGATGGATTTCAGGAAGGCACTTTAGAAAACGTAATTTTAAAAGTTAATGAAAACCTTGATTTAATACCAGCTGCAGTATCTTTTAAAAACTTCTCAAAATTCTTGTACCAAAACTTCAAAACGGACCTTGAACAAATAACATTGTTAAAAAGACTATTAGACCCACTGAAAGAACATTATGATTATATTTTTATCGATGTACCTCCAACAATTAGTGACTACTCAGATAATGCAATGATGGCTTCAGACTATGTATTAATCATTCTTCAAGCCCAAGAACTTTCATTAGAGGGTGCTGAAACTTATGTTTCTTATCTTCAATTTATGCATGATGAATATGAAGCTGATATCCAAGTATTGGGTGTTCTTCCGGTTCTTTTAAGAGCTGGCGGTAGAGTAGATCAAACTACTGTCGAAAGAGCGACAGAGCTATTTGGAGAAGATAATGTATTTTCCAATGTTATAAAACACTTAGAGCGTCTGAAAGCTTGGGATGTTACCGGTATAAAAAATGACGACCATCACGATCGTAAAGCTCATCAAACTTTTTTAGATGTGGTTGATGAAATGGAAGAGAAGCTTGCTCGATTTGAGGAGGAAGAAACAAATGTCTGAAAGCTCTAAAAAAGGTCCATTAATTAAAAGGAAAACCAAATCTATGGAAAGACCATCACCTGTGGTGGTGACTAGTAACAATGATTTTAAGTTTTCAAATGCAACTGTCTCATCAACTGAAGAAATTGAAGCTGGACCGAAAAGAACAGAGGTCCAACCGGAAAAAAAAGAAACTAGCGACAAGCCAGTTGAAAGCAAACCTAAAAAGAAAGCCACTAGAAGAAAAGGCGTGGTTGGCAAAAACAACAATGTGAAATCCATTAAACTACCTCATGATCTCCACACTAAAATAGGTATCCTTGGTAAATTCATGGATGAAAACAAAACGTATGCAATTATTTCTAAGCTTGTAGACTACTACGAAGAGAATGAATTAACAGATCGACAGAAAAAACAAATTGAATACATGACAGATTTTCTTAATGAAGATTCAACAAATTCAAATATAAAAAAGTAGAAATATCTACCTAACAAAGGTAGATATTTCTACTTTTTTGAGATTAAAAATCTTTACTATTCACGAAAGGAGAGTTTTCAATGTACATTATTCGTTCTGAAGATGGAACGACTCTTACAAAAGAAGGAAAAGAACTTACTTTTGAAAATTTTGAGGACGCTGAAAAACAGAAGAGCGACTTACAAAACTTCGATTTCAATAATTGGACTATAATTGAAGTTATTGAAGATTAAATACAGTTTTCAAACTCTATAAACCCCACCGAGGGCGACTGCACTAGAGCGCCTAGTAACTTGCGTTACAAAGCGCTCTACGTGTCGCTTCACCCTAAAAAAGCCGATAATCAGAGGCTGTAATCCTGCGGAAACAGCCTCTAGATTCCTGTCTTTTTCTTCACGGCTGAACGAGTCGAAAAGCAAAAAGCATATGACTAAAAAACACCAAAACTTGAAGAAGTCTGTTTGCACAGAGCTTCCTAGTTCCGGTGTTTTTTTGGTTTCTCACATAAAATGCAGTTCAAATATCAAAGAGTGTACACTCAACGCTTTTGAATTTTGCTTTTCACGAACTCAGAGAATGTTTGGAAGATCTTTTCTCGTTGTTCAATTGTGAAGTCATCCAATCCAAAATACTTTTCAGCCAGCGCTCCTGTCTCGATTAATCGTTTCGTTCTCGCTTTTCGTTGTTCCCAGCTCGCTCTTCGCTGCGTTTCGTTTTGTAGCTGATGTTTTTTCTTCTGAAGATCGGTGATTTGCTTCTTGAGCTCCTGAGACTTGGCCAGGTTATCGGATTTCGGATTCATGGCCATCCCACGCCTCAGCTTGGTTTTCGCTGCCGTTTACTTGAACAGCCATCTTTTGAATCCACTCGATGGCTTCCTGTTCTGATTCCACGTTCCACATCTTCAGCACTTCAGCCCCGATGTTTTGCTGCATTTGCTTCTCCAAACTTTTTCGCTTTTCCTTTAATCTCTCGATTTGCTCTTCGATGCTGGTGATCTTTTCAATGTTGTTTGCCATTGTTCTTCACTCCTTATTTATTTATATATAAATAATTTAACATATATATAAATAAAATCCACGAAAAAGGGAAAAATTATGATATAATAAGTCCGAGCTTCCAAGCGAGTGCCCAGTTATACACCACCCGACATTCGGGGTGGTGACCTGGTCCAAAGCCCTTCCGGGTTTGGGTTGTCGCCTTCGGATATTTTAAACAGAAAAAGAGGTGAGAGAACGTGAGCTATTTCCGTCTGCAAGCGAATATCATCAGCAAGAAAACCCAATCCGCCGTGGCCAGTGCCAGTTACCGAAGTGGGGAAGAGTTGTATTCCGAGCGTGATGAAGAAATGAAAAGCTATCAGCAGCGTGAAGTGGCTCCAATCTCGTTCATCCTCAAACCGGATCATGCCCCTGAGTGGACATTGGAACGTGAAAAACTTTGGAATGAAGTAGAAAAGATCGAGAAAGCCTGGAACGCACAACTCGCTCGTGAAGTGCTGATTGCGTTGCCAGTCGAGTTGCCGGAAGACGCTCAACAAGAACTCGTCCAATCGTTCGTTCAAGAGGAATTTGTCGAAGAGGGGATGGTCGCAGACGTGGCCATTCACCGAGACAAAGAACACAATCCGCATGCGCACATCATGCTGACGGTTCGTCCGTTCAATGAAGATGGTACGTGGGGGCAAAAGAAAACACGCCAATACGAATTCGACCAAAACGGCGACATCCTTCGCGATGAACAAGGCGAGAAAGTCTTCCAAACCGTTCCGTCTACCAATTGGAACGAACGCGAAACTCTGGTGAAATGGCGCATGCACTATGCGGACGCCATCAATGAATCATTTAAAGAACATGGCATCGATCAAACCGTTTCAGCGCTTTCGTTTGAAGCACAAGGGCTCGACCAAATCGCTGAGGTTCGCTTGGAACGAAATGAATACCAATACGTGAAGCGCTTAGAAGAAAAAGGGATTGAAGCGCAGACCTTCTATCATCAATTGAATCAAGAAATCCGCAAAAAGAACGCCGAAATTGCTCAGCTAAATGATAAAATTGTCTTTCTGTCTGCTAAGCAGAAACAGGCAGATGTTCAGCACGTCCTGCATCGTCACACAAGCGAAGTTACCGCCCAATTGAACGAGGACTACGAAAAGAGCTGGCACTTCATGAAAGGGCGTCTGAAAGAAAACTTCTCGTTCGATTCGGTCCATGATCAGCTGCAGGGTTTGTATCGCTGGGAAGAACGAAAAGTCGAACCGAAACAAGTCGAAGCCCAGGTCACGCATGCCATTTTGAACGCCTCTCACAAGGCATATCAAGAGCGTAATTTCTCTGTGGTGAAGCAACAAGGATTCACTTCGTCTGACTTCCGTTCGCTCTTCACCGAGCGTTTGGATGCGTTTGAATCGCTAACGGATTCCGTTGAGAAAGACCAACAAACGGTCGATCAAGTCGTGGCACATGCTGAGAGAACGTACCGAGCGCAAAGCTTAATCGTCCATAACACCTTTAATGAGTTGTTCCCGGACATTGAGGAACGATTTGCGCACAATGACCGGACGGTGGCGTACAAGTCGAATGTCCTGACAGCAATCCAGACGAACGACCTGTCAGCCATTCCATCAGCTCATGAAGTGAATCAGCACTTGCAGCTGCAGGAACTGAAAAAGGCGTGCGAGCAAGGCGAGAAAGCCAGTGAGCAAATCCGGATCCAAGCGTTGATTCGCAATAAGCTCGGCAGTGAAAAAGAACAGCTCGTGAAAGACGGCACAGACCTCAAAGCGATTTATGAAACGTCCGTCAAACTGAACACGACCCAGCAATTGATTGAACGCTACGAGGCGAAAGCGAAGCACATGGATCAAGAACTCAACGCTTTGATTCGGGAGACGTTCCCACAAGCGAAAGAGAAGCTGCTAAAAGACGTCGAGCAACTTCCGTTAGAGATGAAAACGGCTCTACTGAAGCACTACACGCAACAGAACAAGCTGACAAAAGCGCCGACCTTGAAAGCGTGCTTGCAAGTGGCGAAGAAAGAACAAAGCAAACAAGCGATGGCGTATCATGCTTACCAAGCAAAACCGGAGGCTCGATTTGCTGAACGCTTAGGCAGCTCACAGAAATCCCTTTCTCACTTCCCAACGGGACGAGCGAGTACCGAACTGATCGAACAGTTGATTGACCAAGCTGAACGCGACCAGCACCAGGCGGCACAACACGAGATGGCTTCGCCGACGAAGCTTCGTCGAAAATCCAAAGACAAACAACTTCGCCGTGAACTCGGCTTGGAGTTTGAACTGTAAAAGCGAACTATTGAAAGGCGTGAACTTCATGATGAAAAAAACCTTACAAAAAGGCGCCGGCAAGAAAATCGCCGTTACGTTTCTTCTATCCTTGTTGATTGGATATGCCCTAACAGGACTCTTGCGCTTCTTGAAAGAAGGGGGAGGGCTCAATGCACTTCTTCTGGACGTACAAGGAACGCTGACCTTCCTCACAGAAACCGATCAGCAATCCCAACTGTTGGTGGCGATCCTCACGGTCGTCTTCTTCGGATGGTTCCTCTCCAAAATGCGTTTGGTGGAACATACGTATGAAGATGCGCATGATTTCGGCGTTCACGGATCGGCTCGATTCACAAAGCCATCTGAAGTGCTGAACGGTAAATATTTCTCCAAACACCACACATACCAATCGAAACAACCCGAAAAGACCGTGGAACGTTTGGAGAACGGATTGATTGTCGGCCGAGTGCCGAATAAGAAACAAGTGCTCATCATTCCCCGATCCACGGAGATTGATAACCGAAACGTTTACATCGTCGGATCCAGCGGGAGTGGTAAAGGACAGTCATACGTCATCCCGAATCTCGTCAATAACCATGAGGAAACCTTGATTGTTACCGATCCAAAGGGTGAGCTCTTCGAACAAACAGCTGAAATCAAGCGCAAACAAGGCTACAAGGTGTATCAAATCGACTTCATCAATTTCAATCAAGACAACTACAACTTGCTCGATTACGTCTTTGATGACCAGGATGCGCAAAGCGTTTCCGTCACGATCGCCAAAAATTCGACCAAGGATGGCAAAGAAGACTTCTTTATGGAACGTGCGCAGAAAATGCTGGCGGGATTGATTGTCTACTGCAAAACCGAAATTCCAAACGCCAGCATGCAAGACGTGCTGAATGTCTTTAATGAACGAGTCTCCCCAGACGAGGAATCGTTCCGTCAGTGGGTCGATGAAGAACTCGGTCCTCATCATCCGGCTTATCAGCTATTGAAAGGCTTAACGACGCTCGGTGGGAACACCCGAACGAGTGTCACTTCGTCCTTTGCTTCGCAAGTCAGTATTTTCACGCTGAAGAAAATTAGCGAAATGACGCGCACGAGCGATTTCAACTTCCGTGAGTTTCAGGAACAGAAAAGCATTCTCTATGTGAAGCTCCCGATGGACGAAAACCCGTTCACAGCATTAACATCTGTGTTCTTCGATCAATTGATTTCGCAGTTTTATAAACTGGCCGATGAAAACCGAGGGCAATTGAAGATCCCGACCATCTTCTTATTGGATGAATTTGCGAACATCGGGAAAATCGAGAAATACGCACGGGTCTTGGCGACGTGCCGGGGATTGGGCTTATCGATGAACACCATTGTCCAGGACAATGGACAGATTGAATCGCTGTATGGGAAAGAAATGGCTCGCTCCATCTTATCCAACCACGACACGCTGCTGTTCCTGCGAAGTAAAGATATGGAGACGATTAAGTACTTCTCCCAACTCGCTGGCGAAACGACGGCGAAGATCCAGACAGGCTCTTCCAGTCAAAGTGGAGGTTTTATGAGTGGGAAATCGAGTGCCAGCCAAAGCCAATCTGAACAGTACGTGAAGCGCTCCTTGATCCCGGAAGGGGACTTAGCGAGCATTGCCAAGAATGATTGTTATTTGTTTGTCAGTGGCTTGCATCCGATGAAGCTGCAAAAAGCATGGCAGTCCGAAGTGTTCGGTTCCTACGTTCAGCAACACACTTCTGTCGCTTCAGAACCAACTCTGAAGCAAGAATCAGCTTTTACGGTTCCAACATCTCCTGAACCGACGAAGGAATCTCCTTTCGCCTCAGGAGGCACGACAACACATGTGATTGAAGAAGAGATTGATCAATCGGACCTGTTTGATTTAACGGACGATGGACTTGAAGAAGAATGGGCAGCCATGCAAGAAGAAGAAACAGAAGAACGGTCCATTGAAGACCGATTAAAGGAAAAGGAAGCGACGGATTTACGTACGCTCTTATAAGCGAAAGGGGAGAAACCGATGCTTGTCACGATTAGCGAAATCCTCGCGAGTGATAAACGGATCTTGAGCTTTTACGATCCTGTGCCGTTTGAGGCACTTACATATGAAGGTCTGATTGACCTTGAAGAAGACGTGCAAGAGTATGCGATTACCTGTTATAGCCCGGTTCGGATTCCAGGACGAGCCGAACCCCTCTATGAAGCTTGGTATGTCAGAAAGGACGTGATGAACTATGTCGACTAAGGTGGATTTGACCGAAATTAATGACCGGCTGGAACGAAACCTCGAAGAGATGTTTCAAAACAACCGATTCCAGGACATGCTCAATGTCATGGCCAGTGGCCACCAATACTCGTTCAATAACGTGCTGATGATTGCCGGGCAAAATCCTGAAGCGACGATGGTTCGTGGATTCAGACAATGGCAAGCCTTAGGGCGTCACGTTAACAAAGGGGAAAAGAGCATTGATATCTTGGTCCCTTCATTTAAGAAAGTCGAAGTGCAAAAAGTGAACGAACAGACAGGTGAAGTGCTGCGCGATAAGAATGGTGATCCTCAATCCGAAGTTCGGCAAAGCATCACGGGCTTTCGAATCGGCAAAGTCTTCGATGTCTCACAAACCGACGGAAAAGAGATTCCGAATGTCCGAGACTTTATCCAAAAAGACTTAACCTCATCTGAATCCTTGAAGGAACTATATGACCGTTTCATCCATCAAACGAATGAGAACTCACAGCCATTAACCATTCGGGAAGAAGCACATGAAGGGCAGACGTACGGCGGTTATTTCAGTCCTCAAAAAGAGGAGATTGTCATCAATACGGCTGTTTCCAAGAACACTGAGCAAAAATTCCGTGTCTTGATTCACGAATATGCGCACAGTCAGCTCCATCATAAGGAAAGCGACATCAAAGACCTGCCAAGAGGCCATAAAGAAGCGCAGGCCGAATGCGCAGCCTATATCGTTTCCCAGTACTATGGCTTCGATACCGACCTTTCCTCCACAGGGTACATCGCCACATGGGCGCAAGATTTGAACTTGGCTAAACAAGCCATCAAAGAAGTACAAGATGTCTCCCGTGCGACGATTGAACACGTGAACTCGCTACAGAACGAAAAGATTCAAGATTTTTATCAATCCATCAATCCTGAACAGGTGAAGGAATCGGTCGAAACCAAGTTGAAACTATCGCTTGAAGATAAACCGACCTTGCAGCTGTTGGATGCCAAAAATGGACTCGTCGTTTTCGCGACCGTTGAACAGAACGAACGGGATCAGCACTTCACCCTTCGGACCAACACGAATCGAATTCTTCCGCTAAGTGAATTGGACGATCGTTATGCGGTATTAAATGTATTGGAAAACAAAGGGCAGTTGGTCCAGGAGTATCAAAAAGTTGAAGATGTCCTGGAAGTGACGAAACTGGACGAAGGGAAATACGCCGTGACCGTAGAAGGCGGCGAAAGTTCGCAGCGCACCTTCCATAAAAAAGCTGAAGGGGAGCGATTTATTGGAAAAGCTGCACTTGCCCAATCGTTGAACACTGACCGGTACTTGAGCCGTTCTCAACACAAAGAAGCCCCTCGCCTTCAGCAACTTAATGAAAAGCATTTAAATGAACGATTGAGCCGCGTGCTGAAGCAACCGAATTTACAAGCAGAAGCGAAGCACGGCGTCACCATCGGATGGCAATTGGTAAAAAATCCGCAGATCCAGTCCAAGGATGATTTACAAAAACACCTGAACGAATTGAATCCGAATCATGGGAAGACCTCTGAACTAAAAGAAGCCTTCGCTCAATTGAACAAAGGTGAAAAAACGAAAGAAAAAGAAAATGAATTAGAGCGTTGAGTTAAAAAGCATTGGAGAAGAATTCCTTCTCCAATGCTTTTTCTATGTCAGAACATGAATTTACTGGGTTACGCACGCTATTAAGCTTAATTTTGTAAAATGATCCCCCTTTATTACATTTTAAATCGGAAAAAGATTAAAACTGGTGTTATTTTTCATTAATAAATTTAGAATTTAAGTAATTAAAAGTGATATATCTATAAAAATCAAACCTTTTACTAGTTATTTTTATCCAATTTCTAATTTTTGTATTATTTACAATAAAAAGAAAAAACATTATGTTAAAGACACCACTCAAATGAAAACTATTGTAGAACGGAGATTAGTAGATGAGAATTTTGCCCACTGTGTACAAAGCTAAGTCTGAAATTACCCGGTTAGAAAAATACGTGTTCCTCGCCGAGAGTTATGGTGAACAAACTCTTGAAAAACAAATCATTAAACACTATGCCTATATCGGCAGTATTTCCAAAACCGTTGCTCATTTGAACGAAAAGCGAGCAAACGAAGGATTAGCCCCCATTGAACTTTCCTATGCGAAAGAAGTCATTCAATCCAAGCCAGCAGATGCATTACACCGGATGGTTCGCACTCGCTATAGACAAAAAATTAGACATTTACAGTACTGAACGCGGACGAACGCTCGATGACCTGTTGAATCCATTAAGGCTTCGCTGAATGGAGCGAAAGAAACGAGGAATCTATTGAAAAATCCTGAAGAAAAAGAATCCGAAATCCCAAAAAGAGAAATCCCTTTGATGTTTATTGGACTCGCCTTGCTAATCGGTAGTTTTTACTGGCGATGGCTCTTTCATTTCTTTTTTATCATTCCGTCCCTGATCTTTTTTCTGCGAAGTATGGATGATTTTAAAAAAGGAAATAAGAAATCGATGTACTGGAATATGGTCTCATCTTTTTCGCCTTGATCTTTTTAGCAAATACCGATTGATGTTTAATTGATAGGATATACAGAGCATCTTCACGGGCGACTGCACAAGAGCGCCTAGCAACCGTCGTTTCAAGGCGCTCTATGTGTCGCTTCCCCCTAAAAAAGCCGATAATCAGGGGCTGTAACCTGTCGGAAACAGCCCCTAGATTCCTGTCCTTTTCTTAACGGGTGAACGAGTCGAACAACAGAAGACCGAGCAAATGGGAAGGCAGCCGAAACGGCTGCCTTTTGTCGTTATTTTTTGCTTTTGGCCACCGGAGCGTACACAGCCCCAGCCTGTCTAAGCTCGAAATACGGACAGATTCCTTGGCTTCGCCCTATCCCTATTTCAAGCCAAGACAGGAGCCGACAAAGCCCGTGTTCAGTCAAGGGGCACCAAACTTTTTTAGACCGGCTTCGCTAAAAAACTTTGGTGCTGGGACCCTTGACTGGTCGGCTATGGGGTGTGGCCGTCCTCCTTACCAAAAGGCAAAAAATAATCCCTTTTGGGACCATTCCCGCCCGGCGGACAAAACCAAAAAGGAGCGATACCCCATGAAACTCGAAAAAATCATTGAAATCACACGCATTAAACAAGAAGTGAAAGAAGTCGAAGAAACCTACAAAAGCGTCCTCCCCGAACGCATTCAGAGTTCCACAGATGCCATCAATTTTGCGAAAGCTCTCATAGGAGATGAGGACCGGGAGGTTTTCTTGGTCATCTGCTTGAACATCAAAAATGAAATCTCGGTGGTTCATCGTTGCCATATCGGAAGCTTGAACGCCAGCATCGTTCATCCACGCGACGTGTTCAAAGCTGCCATTTTGAATAACTCTGGAAGCATTTTAGTAGCGCATAATCATCCCTCCGGCGACTGCCAGTATTCCACTGAAGACTTAGCTGTCAGCAAGCGATTGATGGATGCCGGCGAACTGATTGGCATTGAAGTATTGGATTCACTGATTGTGAGCCAAAAAGACGGCGTTTCCTTGAGGGAACTTGGGGTAATCTAAAAACCCCGTCCCTACAGGCTTCTCAGACGAAATGAATCGTATCATCTATCGTCCAAGTAAAGATAAATCCCTCAGAAGGCAAATCTCAGACACGGGATTTGCCTTTTGTAAGGGAGATTCCGCAAACTTCATAGCTGCGCTGAAACAATAGCAAGGAAAAAGGAACCGATCGATGCCACCTGCTTTGCATCAATCAGTTCCTTTTGATTATTTGAATCAATCCACCAACTGAATGCCTACCAAGCTCTCAACCGGCAATCGCTGCCGTCCGGATTCGTCTTCATAAACCAGTTGCCCATTCCTCAAATCGATTTCTTGAATTACGCCAGTATGCGTAAAAAACGCGCCGTTTTTCCATGTCTTCAGTTGGACCTCACATCTTCGCCTCATGGCGATTTCCACTTCTTCCTGGATGGCTTGCAAATCAAACTCGGTTAATTCGGGTTTCGGCACCTGGTCCTGTTCCTCGTAAAATGCTTTGATTAACCGGACGTGTTCCGTCAGCAGCATCCCTTGCCATTTAATTAACCCTCGATCGCTGACAGCCCCTACTTGTTTTGTGTGTTTCGTTGTTTTCATGCTATCGCCTCCTTTCAATTAAAAAGAACATACGTTCTTATCATACCACTTTAGAAACGCTCTGAATCCTCCCTTTATAAATAAGCATACAAAAACCCATTCTCTTGAAGACCAAGAAAATGGGTTCTCGCTATTTTTCGGATCAAATCATTAAGTTTATTGCTGTTGGTGCAGAAAGAGTCTCTTATATTATCGACATCTTGCTTGTAGACCCTCCAAAGGTTGTTTGATGCCTACCGCAAAGTAATCCTCACCGTCATGCTCAATTCGTGTTCGTGCGTATATTTCTTGTGATTCATCCCAGATTTCAAGGGGACTGCCCGACGTAAAGTAATCTTCAGCGCCTTCGATTTCATAACGTCCGTCTGACCGTTTAATAACTCTTCCACTGGCTTGAATCGGTTTCTGAAGGTACTCAACCGAATAAATTAAGCTATACAGATGGTCTGCCACTTTCCGAATTTCTCGCTCTTCAAAGCGTTGTTCCGGATCTTCATGGTCGTGCTCAAACTCTTCTTCTTTTGATATCCCTTTTAAAGCAGGCAACGTAGCCGCCAACTTTTTCTTGGCCTCTTCTAATCTCAAGTAAATGCCCCCTCAATGTTTGTTGCAGTTTCTCGGATGAACAAGTTCTTTCTATTATATCGCATTTATACACTGAACTTTAAGCTATCTTTTTCATTCTTTACCTTTTGATTCGCGTTCTTCTATTTTTCTTTTTCGAAAAGTCGTTGTCAATACATCCATTCGCCTTGTGATTTCATTGTTCAGAATTTTTTCCAGTATCGTTAAAATAACCTCTAGCTCTCTCTCTGTAAATCCTCAATATAGCCGATTTTCTTCATATCGATCAAATCGAATCACTATTCCGGCACCTCTCTGTACTTTTTTAAGTAATTATTCTATATATTTAGATATGGAGTACACCAAAGTTCACTTTACTCCTCTATCTTTATGGATTCTCTTTTAAGAGTCATAGATAAAAGGGCAACAAAGTAGGCTTTAACCAGACTTACTTAGCCCTTTCTATTTATATAACTGCTAATTCTCCATCGTAATTTCAATCAGAACATTTAAATTACTAGCTATACTCGACACTTTTTTCACATTTAAAGTTTATTATCTAATAAATAAACTACTTATATGGGGGATAATAATGAAAATTGAAATCATTCAACCAATCGTGGAACGGAAAGAGATTTTAAAGAATTTATTGGAATTGTACCAATATGATTTTTCAGAGTTTGAATCTGAAGATGTAGATGAAAATGGATTGTTTGGCTATAAATATCTGGATTGTTATTGGAACGAACCAAACCACTATCCATTTTTATTTCAAGTGGACGGTAAGTATGCAGGATTTGCTTTGGTACGTAAGATAACTGTTGAAGATGCAAGTAATCCTTCTTATATGAAAATGTGTGAGTTTTTTGTAATGAGAAAATATCGAAAAGAAGGTGTTGGAAAACGAGCAGCCTTTCATATTTTCAATCTCTTTCAAGATACTTGGGAAGTGGCGGAACTTGAAACCAACCTTCCAGCTCAAAAGTTTTGGAGAGAGGTAATTTCTGAGTATACTAACAATAATTACTCGGAATTTTATCTAGACCAATGGCCTGGACCGATTCAAAGATTCTTCACAGTTTAGCTTATAAACACGCTTCAAATAATATAACCAGAAAAAACCCCCGACTGGTAGTCACTTTCTTAAAGTGTCTACCAATCGGGGGTCAGTTCAGTTTTTTAAAAGATAATTCTTCCTCAACTTCTAAAATTTAATTGTGTCACTCGATCTCTTAAAGCTCTTAAACTAAAACGTCGGGCTTGTTTTAAATACGCTTCAATAAAAAAAGGCCAAGGAAAAAATTCCATAGGCCTTTGCTTTAAAACAAAGGAATTTAAACAGAGATCTGTTCTCTTATTAACCCCTTCAGGAAGCTTTTGGTTTAATCTCTTCCATGTACCTTCTTATGTCTTCCTCCGACATTTCACCGGTAATGATTTTTACGATATCTCCATCTGGATTGATCAACATGGTAGTAGGAAGTGGGCGAATGTTGTATGCCTCCATTACACTTTTATTTTTATCAATAACAATTGGGAAGGTTAAGTTTTTTTGTTCTGCATATTGTTTCACTTCATAGTCAGACTGAGCAATATTTACAGCCAATATTTGCACGCCTTGATCCTTGTAATTCTGGTATTGCTTTTCCATCAATGGAAACTCTTTCTCACATGGTTTGCACCAAGTTCCCCAAAAGTTTACAAAAACTCCTTGTCCTCTATACTCAGATAGTTGCTGGCGCTGCCCATTTAAGTCAGTTAAGGTGAAATCAGGTGCCTTGTCTCCTACCTGTAATACCTCACTTTGCTCTTTCGTTAGTGCATTATAAATCGTAAATATGATGGCACCCGTCATGACAAGCAAGATAACACTTCTCAAAATTAAACGTTGCTTTTTTCTTACAGCCATACGATCCCCCCTCAGTACTAATCTTTCATCTTTACTAGACCCAAAACCATAGAAATTGTTAAACCTCGCAGCAAAGACAGAATAACTTGAGATGCATATACAGATTAAGAACGAGATTCTCTAAATGCCAGTAATAGCATAGTTACCGTGATTAAAACAAAGGCAATCAATGCCAAGAATGGAATCGTGATGAAACCTGCCCAATTGATATATTCTGAGCTGCATGGAACCCCATTGACACAGGGCTTGAATCCACCAAACCCAGGAATTTTTTGTTCCAAGTAGTGCAGAACGGAAATACTCCCACCCAAAAGGGAGAGTGGCAAAACGTAACGAGGCGCTTTAGTGTCGTTTGTAAAGGTTGCAATGCCCAAAATCAGCACTAAGGGATACATGGCAATCCGTTGATACCAGCAAAGTTCGCACGGAATAAAACCTTGCACTTCACTGAAGTATAGGCTTCCCAGCATCGCTACTAGGGAAACAAACCACGCACTATAGAGTAGAATCCCCGTTTTTCCAGACTGTCCTTGTTCTTTCGCCATCACTCTGCACCTTCCAATTCTTGATCAATCAAGGCTTTGATCGCATCATAATCAAAGGGGTCTTCCAATTGTTGGCCGTTAACTGAAATAGTAGGTGTTTGAGAAACACCAGCTTCTTCCACTAGAGCTTCATCCTTTTGGAGCTGTTCTTGTTGTGACACTTGTTCGATGTCTTCCTTTAGACGAACCTGGTCAATCTCTGGAAATGCTGATGCTACTTCCATCAATTTTTCTGGAGTAATCCATGCGGCATCATGGTCTTCTACTGGTTGGGCATCATAAAGAGCTTTATGAAACTCCCAATAAATTTCTGGGCTCTGCTCATAAACCGACTCCGCAGCCAAAGAACCTAATACAGACTCATTTCCGTGAAAAAATACATTAATATAAGAAAACTTCACCTTTCCTGTTTCCACATAGTCCTCTACAAGCTGAGGATATACCATTTCTCCCCAAGCTTTACAAGATGGGCACTTAAAGTCACCGTATTCCACTACTGTCACTGGAGCATTGCCCTCACCTAAAGTGGGCTGTCCGGAAACATCCACTTGTGCTGTTTCTACAGCGGGTGCTTCCTCTTGATTCAGAAATACCACTATGACGGATACAATTACTGCTAATACAGCGGTTGCTAGGACGATCCATTTCATTTTAGATTGCTTCGATTTATTTCCCATTTTTATATCCTCTTTTCTACTTTTATTATCCAACGCTGAGCATTAAGCCTACATAAAAACTCAACACACAAAACAATCCCATCACCAATGTCAAATATACAGGGATTTTTTGCTTGAAACTATAAATGACAAGACTGCCAAAGGCTGTGCCGAGAAACAAAAATAAAACGCCAAGAATGCTCCACTCAAATTGCAGATGCATCGCAGTATCCATCGAACCAGTATGAAAATAAGCAAAAAGATTGGAAGCTCCATTCATTCTTATAAACGATTCGATTGAATGGGGAGGTTCTTGTTGCCCTAATACTGCAGTTGCCGACAATACAAGTAACAATACAACGCTTTCTGCTCTGGCCCAAGGCAATGGATTTACCTTTTTCCCTCTGCTTAATTTCGCTCTAATGAATACGCCATTGATGAAAGCAAAGAGTAATACTGGAAGAATTAATAAATGTTTCACTAAAATTGCTTGGCCATATGGCATTTGCCACGCATCCGTATAGTCTTTTAAATTCAACGCCAAAGTCATGATATATAATCCTGAAGCCGAAATGATAATTAAACATATGATAGCAAGTGGAGTGAACCATTTTATAAATGGGAGCCAGTTTTTAGAAGACACTGAAAACCAGCTAACAATAAGTAAAATACCTATCCAAACCGTTGCAGCTGTAAAGTGTAAAGTATGAAAAATAAATCCACTTCCATCTGTTAATGAAGCTGCATGGCTTCCCCATCCCAACGCGAGAAGGAGCAGAAAAGTAAAAACGAGGGAGACAACGATCAATACTTTGCTCTTAAAAACGGGAGTAACTGATACGAAAAAATAGAAAAAAAGAGAAGTTAAAACCGTTACTGACCACGCTTGCCCTACCTCGAATTCCCCGACTACATTTTGAACGGTCAATAAAAGACCGATATCTTCGTATAGAAATACTACAAGCCGAATGACGGGAGCTGTCGATAAAAAAGCAATGCCCAAGATGGAAATTTGTAGGACGCGTTTATTTATTACCAGATCCGGCTTTTTATTGGCTGGAACTAAGTGAATAAGCAACGAGCCAATTAAAAGCGAAAAACAGAGATATAGAAGCATTTCAGCTATGTATAGCCAGATCATTTAACTTTTTCGCCTCTCCAGCGCCCACATGAATGTACCAGCTGCGATTATCGCCAAAATAATAAAAATGATTATTACGGCATACGGAGGACTGGATGTTGTCGTTTCGCTAGTTTGCTGATCCGTTTCAAAGGTTTGTGTTTCTTTAGTTGGTACCTCTGAAAGGGAACCTGTAATTTGCTCTTCTGTATCCTCTGTTTTCTTCACCTCTCCTGTTTTTGCGGTAAAGCTTAAAATACCTTCAATTGGATGCCCATCCGCGCCGATTATTTTCCATTTCACAGTATAGTCCCCATCAGGCATGCTGCCCTTAGGATTCCCACTCATTGATTGTTCCAAGAGCTGAACATTGAAAGGAACTTCCTCGCCCTCTTGGTTTTCCACGGTAAAGTTGCTGCCTTTCTCCAAGGCGGTATTGAATTCAAGAACAATTTCATTAAGTTCTTCAGTCACTGTAGCTCCATCACTCGGCACACTTTTTTCGAGTGCAGTATGAGCAGAAACAGTAGTCGAACACATAAGCAGTATCAATACTGCCATTATCCATATTTTTTTCATTTGCTAAAAACCTCCAGAATGGGTTGTTTTTATTTAATAAGCCACTTTCCCTCTTATAAAGTCTACCAAGAATCTTTGAACATTAAAACAATCGTTTGAATATTAGAATTGACAAATCAACGAACTCTTTCTAAACTAATACTCAAACGAACATTTGAATGAGGTGTAAAAATGGAGGAAATCGAAATTAGTAAAAAGAATGATACATGCCAAACTTTCTGTTATGACGAAGAAGTGATTGGAAGGGTTCAACCTAAGATGGTCGGCATTCGTGGGGTGGAGTTAATCTTCAAAGCACTTTCTGATGCGACCCGACTGAAAATTGCTTATGCTTTGACACTGGAAAAAGAATTATGTGTTTGTGACGTGGCCAATATTCTAGGGACAACCACAGCTACTGCTTCGCACCATCTGCGCTATTTGCGTAATATGGGATTGGCAGATTATGAAAAACGCGGGAAATTGGTTTTTTATTCACTAGCTGATGATCATGTGCACCAGTTAGTCCGCATTGCTTGCGAGCATGCAGAGGAGGACCGATACAAATGAGCGAAACTCAGGACCAACACATTTACAAGCTCCAAAATCTATCCTGCACCAGCTGTGCCGCTAAGTTCGAAAAAAACATCCGAGAAATTCCTACAGTTGAAGACGTGAAACTAAACTTTGGAGCTTCAAAAATCACCATCGCTGGACAAGCCTCAATTGAACAATTAGAGCAAGCCGGTTCTTTCGATGGCATCCTGGTATATCCTGAACACCAACGATTGCCTGAAACCAAAGAGCCGTTTTGGAAGCAACGAGCGAATCAAACCACCATGGTTTCTCTCTTCTTTTTGATTCTCGGCTATATATCATCACTTCAAATTGGCGAAGAAGAAGTTATTACTATCGGCCTTTTTGGTCTAGCGATTTTGACAGGCGGTCTCAGTCTTTTCAAGGAAGGGCTTAAAAATCTTATTAAGTTCCAATTCGATATGACAACGTTAATGACCATCGCGGTCATTGGAGCTGCAGTTATTGGCGAATGGGGAGAAGGTGCTGTCGTAGTCTTTTTGTTTGCAATCAGTGAAGCATTGGAAACCTACTCCATGGACAAAGCAAGAAACTCCATTCGTTCACTAATGGACATCGCACCTAATACAGCTACAATCAAACGTGGAACACAAGAGTTCGAAGTAGATGTAGAGGACATTCAGGTCGGTGACATCATGATCATTAAACCAGGACAAAAATTGGCAATGGACGGCGTTGTCGCAAAAGGGAATTCGTCAATTAATCAGGCAGCAATTACAGGCGAATCTTTGCCTGTCCATAAAAGTGCTGGAGATGAAGTATTTGCAGGCACACTCAATGAAGAGGGTGCATTGGAAGTCCGGATCACCAAGAGAACTGAAGACACTACGATTGCAAAGATTATTCACTTAGTTGAGGAAGCCCAGGCAGAGCGTGCCCCTTCCCAGCAGTTCGTAGACAAGTTCGCAAAGTATTACACACCAGCTATATTAATTATCTCCCTTTTAGTCGCTGTCCTCCCCCCCTTACTTATAAATGGGGAATGGAACGAATGGATTTATCGCGGCTTAGCAGTTCTAGTTGTGGGGTGCCCTTGTGCTCTCGTCATTTCTACGCCTGTCGCTATTGTCACAGCAATCGGCAATGCTGCTAGAAATGGCGTATTGATTAAAGGGGGGATCCACTTAGAAGAAACTGGCCGTCTCAAAGTCATTGCTTTTGATAAAACGGGGACACTAACGCATGGAACTCCCGAAGTAACGAATATTGTTTCCCTGTCAACCATGACTGAAAAAGAAGTCCTTAAAACAGCTGCATCCATTGAAAACCTCTCTCAACATCCGCTGGCGGCTGCTGTTTTGCGAAAAGCGCAGAGCTCCAATATTATTTTAGCTGAAGTAGAGAACTTCCAGTCCATGACCGGCAAAGGCGCAAAAGCCGAAGTCGACGGCCAACTGTATTACATTGGCAGTCCTCATCTGTTTACAGCTGAATTAGAACGGTCACCTGAAATTTCAGCGGGTATTGAAGCGCTTCAAGCTGACGGCAAGACCGTAATGCTGTTAGGGTCCCACACTGGGATCAAAGGATATATAGCAGTAGAAGACCAGGTCAGATCCGCTAGCTCTACTATCATTCAAAAACTATACGATTTGGGCATTCAGAAAACGATTATGCTCACAGGTGATAATAAACTGGCAGCTACTTCAATCGGCAATAAACTTCATTTGACTGAAGTTAGATCAGATTTAATGCCCGAAGATAAATTAGATGCCATTAAATCTTTACGAAAACAGTTTGGCAAGGTTGCAATGATTGGCGATGGAGTAAACGATGCGCCGGCACTAGCAACTTCTACTGTCGGAATTGCCATGGGCGGGGCCGGGACTGACACAGCGTTAGAAACGGCAGATATCGCACTTATGGCAGATGATTTAGATAAACTCCCTTATACTATTGGGTTAAGCAGAAAAACTTTGAAAATCATCTTTCAAAACGTAGCTTTTGCTTTAGGGCTTAAATTGCTAGCCTTGCTGTTAATCATTCCTGGATGGTTAACACTATGGATGGCCATATTTGCTGATATGGGTGCCACATTGATTGTCGTATTGAATTCTCTGCGCCTCATGAAAACCAAATATTGAGCCAACCCCGCATAACCCGGATCGTTTTATCCTGGAATCCTAACTAATAAAAAGAGCCAGCCGTTCATTTATTGAACGGCTGGCTCTTTTGGATAGAAACATGGTGAAAAGATTTGCTTATCAAGAACCGATGTAGTTTCTTGGATCTACTGCATTTGAACTTGAACCATTCCAGATACCAATGTGAATTTCAAAATGAAGATGTGACCCTGTAGAACGGCCAGTACTTCCCATTCCGCCGATTCGTTGTCCCTGAGTCACTTTTTGTCCTTCAGATACGTTAAGCGCGCTCATATGGCCATATACAGTAGTGAACGTTTGTCCGTTGACGGAATGGGTGATAACTACCGCATTTCCTAATCCCCCCATAACACCTGCATGAGAAACATATCCATCTGCAGCAGCTGTTATTGCTGTACCGACACCATTTGCAATATCCATGCCTGAAGTAAACTCAGGTCCATCACCAATATCACGCCATCCAAAGTTAGATGTCACTCGTCCAGTAGTCGGCCGAATGAAGGGAGATCCTGACGATACAGCTGGGGTAGCCTGAGCTTCTGGCTCGCTTGCTAATACAGCCGATTCTGTAGATTTTGACGAACTTTCAACAGACTCCGCAGATTTTTCGGCTTTTTGTTCTTGCGCTTTTTGTGCTTGTACTTTTTGTGCTTGTGTTTTTTTCTTTGCTGCCTGCTCTGCTGCTGCTTTACGTTCCTGAGCTAACTTACGTTTTCGTTCTTCTTCAGCTTTTCTAGCTACTTCGGCTAGACGTTCTTGCTCTTTGGTAATTTGATTTTCTAAATCTGCTGATACATCAAGTGCTTCAGAACGTTGTTGCTCTAAATCGGATTTTTCTGCTGCCAATCGCTGCTGTTCTGCCTTCAAATCTTTTGCGAGACCATCTTGTTCAGCTTTTTGTCCATTGAGCTCATTTCTAAGTTTTTCAAGCTCTGCTCTACGCTCTTCTTGTTTAGCAAGCTTGGTTTCCACCTGGGCCTTTTGATTTGCCAATAATTCTTTATCTTCTTCTTGGGTACGCATGATTTCACGGTCGGCTTCAATTAACGTATTAACAGCCGAAAATCGATCAATAAAATCAACAAAATCCTCAGCCCCAAGCAAAACATCTATATAATCAACGGATCCGCCACTCATTTGGATAGCTCGTGCCCGTTCTTTCAGTAATTCTGTTCGCTCATCAATTTTTTTCTTTAACTTAGCGATTGAATCTTGTAAATCCTTTATTTCCGCTGTCGTTTGTTCAATTTCGCCTTCGACAACTGCAACTTTTGATGTCGTTTCTTGAATTTGTTTATCCAAGCTTTGAATTTCTTCCATGATTTTTTCCAGAGCTGATTGATTCTTGGAAATTTCGTTTGCTTTATTATTAATTCCTTTGTTTAAATCATTCTGTTTTTGCTCTATTTCCTGTTTCTCTTGTTCGAGTTCACTCAATTTATCCGCATTTACTGTAGGCATTAAAATGGAGAATGCCAAAATAGAAGATAAACCGGTTAATAACCACTGCTTTCTCATTGTTACTTCCCCTCTCGTACTTTAACTCTTATTTCTTTATGTATAGGTCAGTACTACATCATTTAAAATTCGCGCTAAAATATATCGTTTTATAATCAGTTGTCTTCCAGGACTCACCAGTCATTTCAAAACACTTTATTATCCTAGAAACCCGATTTTAAAATCCAACTGTACCAGTGTATCATGGTGCTCTTTTACATTTGTTACAGGAACCTTGCAATTTCGTTTTTAATTCAAGGTATTTCCCAGTGCAGAATCTCAGCTTTTTTATTCATTTTTTTCTGTAAGTACCAATCGATGCTCCTAATTAGGAGATAACGGAATCAAATAAAGATGCTTGGATATATAACATACCCAAGCATCTTGAACGATTCTAAAGCCACTATGACCGTATTGAATTTTTAAGGAGGAATTATTTTTTAGCAGTGGCAGCCTTCTTTTTCTTTCTTCCTCGACGCCAAGCTAAAAACAAGAACGTTAAGAAGGAGATATATAAGACTACTAACGCCGCGATATAGGCTTTATTGAAGCCTTTTTGTTCGATGATATTGAAAGCTTCTCCTAATTCTCTATCTAAAGTGATCCGGTAATTTCCCTCTTCATCCTGACGCGCAATATTGTTTTCGAATAATCCACGCAATTCCTTATCGTCGCCAACTACACTGGCTGGCAAAGTCAAACTTTGTGTAGAGGAAGAATTGTTAATGGCGATAATCCAGGCTTCTTCTTCGTTTGACCGCTTATATACAAACCAGCCGTCTTCCTCGTGTAATACTTCCATACTACCCGTCCGCAAGGCTGCCGATTGATTACGCAGAGAAGTCAAGTTGGCTATATGGTCGATTAATTCCTCGTCTACTCCTAAATCCAAGATCGGATGGGTATCAGGAGTCGTTCGCCCGTTAACAGCAATTTCAGAACCATATTGTATGACAGGAATCCCTGGCATAGTTAATAATTGAAAGGTAAGCAACTTCCATCGTGTTGGCGGGAAGCCGCCTTCTTGGACGGTGTCCGCAGTGAACCGGGAAGTGAGGAGAGAATCAACTTGAATCAGCTTGCCCTCTGCTTCTTCCCAAGAACCGGAAAGCTCTGTTTCATTAGGGTTAAAACTCTTATAGCTATCTCTTAAAGCAGTCTCAATTCCTGGCATGACCACAGCATCAAGGCCGTCTTGAGGCGGTGTTACATCATCGCTTATTACATAGAGATCCCGAATGCTTTTTAGGCTTTCAGAAAATCGAGTTATAAAGGCTGGATCCAAGCTATCTGCCTTTTTTATTCGAATACCGTCAATCGCATATTTTTCGATGAAGCCTTCAAATTGTTCAATTAATTGATCTTGTACTTGACGATTAGCGGTCTCCAGAGCGACGGTTCCATTTTTATTTTCAACAAACCATTCAGGATGACTTTCCCGCCACACATGTTGTTCACTCAATTCCTGAGTCGGCAGATCAATCATTACCTTTAAATCCAGTTCGTGGGCTTTGTTTATAACTTCTTTCCATTCCTCCTGAGTACCAAAACGTGACTCTAACTCATCGTAATCCACCACGGCTGTCCCATCATAGGAAGTCGCAGAGAAGATAGGCCCAACGGAAATCATGGTAAACCCCATATCTTTGATGTACTGCATTTCGCTGCTTAGTCCTGCAAAATCTCCCCCGCTAAATGAATTAGGGTCTAGGGAATTCACATTGATATCATTTTGAATTCCCTTATTAAAGAATCGATCCACCAATAGGTCATAAATAATTTCATCTTGCAACTCATTATTCTCTGAAGCTTCTATCGGCCTTGCTAAATTGAATAGTAAAAATCCCACCAACAGGATTGAAACCCATCTCTTTTTCACACAATTTTCCTCCTCAAAAATACCAAACTCGTTTTCAGATTCGGTTCAGTGTAACAAATATCAATTTTCTCTTCTATATAAAATCAAATACTTCATAAACTCTGCTTAAAGTTTTATCGATCCTGTGAATATTTAAGCTTACTTGGATGAAGCTTCAGTAGGTTAAGCTATTAGTACACTTTATTCTGTAATTAAGGAGGCAATAGGTATTGATTTTCTCGAAACATGTATTACAGTTAAACAGGATATTAACAATGGTCCAAAAATAAAATATCGCTCTTTCAATAATTCTAAGGAGGAATATCATGCTCTCTTCAAATAAAAAGCCACAAGATAAATCGACGACTTTTGGATTTCTATTTTACTTTATAGCCTTGCTCGGCTGGTCTATTTATGACTTTTTTGTCACGGGTACCACTGGATGGCAAGTACCGATTCTATTCCTTGGGTTTGCCATCTATTTATGGTCAAAAGTGTTTTATCAGCAACGAAAAATAAGAGAGACAGTAAAAGAGTCCGAGTTGAAACTCAAGTGAATGATAAGGGAACAATAAAAAAGAGCGACGGGCTTTCCGTCGCTCTTTTTTATCAAAATATTTTTGAACACTCTATTCCAAGCACTTTCAAATGAAGTATCTGCAAAAGCTAACGGGAGTCTTCTAAATCCTTCAAATCCCCATGAATAGACTCTATATGAGGATGGTCTTGTGATTCCAATTGAATTGTTATATGGGTAATTTGTTGTTTTATCATTGCAGCCTCAATTTCTCTTAATATGAGTTGGCTTTCTTCGAAAGAAAGGCCATTCTCTATCACCACATGGCCCGATAATGCGTTTTTTCCGCTAGTGATGCTCCAGACATGCAAATCGTGTATATTATTTACTCCTGGGATTTTTTCAATTGTATCTGTTATGCGATCGATACTTACATCTGTCGGAGTCCCTTCCATCAATACATGAATAGCTTCCTTTGTGACACGCCAACCACTTATTAAAACAAGTATGGCCACAACGACACTAGCTAAAGGATCGGCCCATGCCCAGCCGAAAAAGATTATTAGCAATGCGGCTGTTATAGCTCCTACAGAACCCAACAAATCACTCAGTACATGTAGGAAGGCGGCTCGGAGATTCAAATTGTCCTTAGTATCTCCACCTCTGGTCAAAATCCAGGCAACCAATATATTTACTAATAGACCGATAATGGCAATAATCAACATGCCTGTTGTAGCGACTTCTGGCGGATCAGAAAACCGATGGTAGGCCTCGTAAAAAATGTAAAGTGAGATTAACACCAATGTTACTCCATTGAAGACGGCAGCCAAGATTTCAAACCTCTTGTAACCATAAGTCTTAGCTTGATCCGCTGCCTTTTCCCCAATTGTAAAAGCTAAAAAACCAATTCCTAAGGAAATCGAATCGCTCAACATATGTCCAGCATCCGCGATCAATGCCAGGCTATTTGTCAGAAAGCCGCCAATCGCTTCTACAACCATATAAACCGTAATAATCAAAAAAGAAATTAATAAGGTTTTTTTATTGCGTCCATGTGCGTGGTCATGGTCACTTCCCATTTACGACACCTCCCTTATTGGACATCTTTACAAAAGTAATATTGATCAACTGGTTATTCCCATGACGGGACCTTGGCAATCACTGAGTCTTCCAGTCCATTTCAATTGTAGAGTGAATGATTTGAAGATCCGAAATTGTACTCCGGACCTTTTCCTTAATTGCAGTTGAATCTGCCAAGTTTTCGCCTGTGACCGACAGGCACACATTCATCGCATGCTCCTCCCCATCAATTGACCATATATGCAGATCCTTTACTGAAAGCACCCCAGGAATTTTCTCAATTCTTGAATGGACTTCATCCAAATCGATCTCCTGAGGCACACCTTCGAGCAATATTTTCATGGTTTTCGATAAATTCCGAAAGACATTGAACAGTATAAATAAAGCAATGGCAATCGATAAAATGGGATCAAGTATATGGATGTCTTTGAACAACAAAACGATACCTACTATTAGTACGGCAACCCAACCTAGGACGTCTTCTAACAGATGCCAAGTAAGCACGCCTTCATTTACTGACTTGCCTTTATGTAGCCTGTATGCCGCAAATCCATTTAACAACACACCGGCAATTGCAAACCAAACCATTCCTTGGGCATTGGAGTGCTCGGGGTTGAATAGAAGAGGTATGGCTTGAAAGAAAATATAAATAGAACCCGCAATTAAAATGAGTGCATTAATCAAAGCTCCCAGCAGCGAAAAACGCTTGTAACCGAAACTGAACTTTTGGTCGCCTTTCTTCTTCGAGAATTTTTGCAGAAACCAAGAAAGCCCCAATGCTGTTGCATCCCCCAAGTCATGTACAGCGTCAGACATAATAGCCACGCTATTAATTAAGAAACCCCCAATAAATTCGCCTATAGAAAAAAGCAAGTTGATGAAAAAAGCCAATTTGATATTTTTCTCATCCTTATGAGCTGTTGCCATCTGTTCTCCTCCTTTCTCATTACAGTTAAATAAAAAATGACGTACAAATTTTGATTTTACCCAAGGCTTAACTCACTCCATGTCACTGAGTAGTTTATATATTCCCCAAAGCTCATGAAATACACCTTGGTAAATGATAGGCGCAATTTCCATAATTGCTTATGAAGAAGAGTTTCGGCAAGCAGGAAATTAAGGAAGAGATAAAGAATGTGACAGAGAAAAAGGAATGTCAAACTCCTTTTCATCTGTTCTATCCTTGCCTATACCAAATATGGACATTCTAACTGGGAGGTAGAGAGAGTGAACAATGCTTGGAATAAAATAATGTATAGGATTTGGTCGCCTATCTATGATCAGATCTTCAATACTGGGCCTTTCTTAGAAGCCAGGAAGAAAGTTTTCCAAGATGTGAAGTTTGAAAAGCACTCAAATCTATTATTTGTAGGAGTGGGGACAGGAGCCGACTTGGAGTTATTCAATCCTCAACACTTTACTATTACCGCGATTGACTTATCTCCCGACATGTTAGAAAAGGCGCGCAAAAAATATCCTGATTCTGCTATTAGTTTTTTAGAAATGGATGCTCAAAAACTGGATTTTGATGACGATCAGTTTGATTTTGTCATTGCCAGCCTGATACTTTCTGTTGTACCTGATCCGAATATTTGTTTGCGAGAAATGACACGCGTACTTAAAAATGGTGGGGAACTCATTATTTTCGATAAGTTTTCTTCAACTGAAACAAGCTCTTCAATTCAACGAAGACTAGCTAGGCCTTTCGTCAAACTACTTGGGACCGATATTGCCTTGAGTTTCGAAGCTTTGTTCGAAGAAAACAAATATTATCTAAAGCTCATAGACAAAAGTCCTGTTATGTTTAACGGTTTTTATACTAAAATCCGCTACAGAAAAGAATAAATACTTTAATTGATCCCTTTTGTCTTTGTCTTATTCAAAACCTTTTCGAAAATTTAGTTGGGTTTCTACTTAAACTAAGAAAGGACAGTGTCGATGCGATTCCCTCTCTTTTTAGTAATTCTATGGGCATCAGTGATTTTAGCGGTTATGTCCACAAGCGATGCATATGCTTTTTTAGTTGATCAAGTCGTAGAGTATCAGATAAACTTACAGCCTAATTTTCTTGAATTACTGAAATTTAGTGACGTTGCTTTCAATGATGCTTTTTACTTAGCACAAAAAACTGGCCATTTGTTATCCTTTGGGATTCTATATATTTTAACGTTCATTTGGCTAAAGCAAACTTTCTATTCCTGGTTTTTATGCACATCATTTGCCTTTTTCTCAGAAGTTTTTCAGTTGTTTTTCGATAGAAACGGCAGGCTCTTTGATGTGGGCATCGATTTAATCGGTATTTTTCTAGCCCATCAACTGATTATCAGAGTTCTCAACTTTAAAAATGAATTCAGCAAAAACGGATAGGAGACGATGCTTTTCTAGCTAACCTCAATAATCCGTACTGAGAAGAATAAAACGAGCCCCTTTACTCACGTTCTCCATAGCCCAATAACACCTTTTCTACGGTATATAACCTGATGGCATTCAAGAATTTTTAATATCTTAGTAAGTCGATAAGTCGATAAATTTAAATCCTTCTCTACCTCTTTAGTATTTTTCACTAGCACTCCGTAGGAAGTAGAATTCCTCAAAAAATACGTTATAAATCTAAGTCCATTACTCAGTGTTTCTTTCTTCTCTTCTGCTAAGCATTTCTTGACTTCTTTTATGACCCTAGTTTCTAAATTCGAAAAAGAAAACTCATTTTTACTTTTCACTAATAAATCTCCTTACTTTTTATATTTCGAAACTAAACCAATAGATTAAGCCATTACATTAATAGGATATGCTAACATCCACAAACTTATTTACATTTAGTGCAGTTAATTTATTAATCCCCTCCGCATGAAAATTTAAATGACGAATAGCGAGGATTGGGTCAAGGAAACGAAAATAATACATGCTATACTTGTCTGACTCCTGTCTTCGTTAACTTCTATATTTCCAGTCAGCTGTTCCATGGCATAGGTAATTACTTATTAGACAGTATAAATAGTTTTAGGACTTCAAGTTAATTATGTAAACACCCGATATACAAGCTTCAACTGTTAGTTGGCCATAAGCAACATACGTAATTTGGGAGCTCAGTAATAAGCAAATCATATACAATAATATATCTATTGAAAAGGAAAGAATACACGATTCTTCTTACAAATGGATTATAGAGAATACATTCAACATTATTCCAAGCCAAAGAGTTTTTCAGTAACCCATTCATAAAGTTACACTAACTCTGAATGACTATATCACCAAATAACTCGCTGCTTTATAAATCAAGTTACCATACAGGTTTTCAAAAGAAGCTGATATGTAAAGCTCATGAAGAAGTGAGCTTTACTCAGCTTTTTTTATTGCATTTAATTAACTGAACCCACCTTTTTTTGCTCGAAACAAAACATAGCATCAAGTTTTTCGAAATACATTTTTCATAGGAGGAAAATTGACATGATGGAGTTGTTTAAAGGTCTAGATCCAGTTGTTCAAGCATTTATTGGTACATTATTCACATGGGGCATGACGGCACTGGGCGCAGCGTTAGTATTTACTACAAAAGGCGTCAATCAACGTTTCCTGGATAGCATGCTCGGGTTTGCTGGAGGGGTAATGATTGCGGCAAGTTATTGGTCGCTTCTTGCTCCTGCCATTGATATGGGAGAAGGTGGCTCTTTACCAGCTTGGATGCCTGCGGCCATCGGCTTTTTACTGGGCGGCATATTTTTATGGTCAGTAGATAAAATCCTCCCTCACCTTCATCCAAATGCATCCTTAGAAAAGTCTGAGGGATTCCACTCAGCTAAAAGAAAGAAGAGCTCTTTGCTTGTTTTCGCCATTACACTACACAACATTCCCGAAGGGCTAGCAATCGGCGTGGCATTCGGAGCTGTGGCTGCTGGATTTCCATCGGCCTCTCTAGCAGGTGCAATTGCTTTGGCAATCGGCATCGGTATCCAGAACTTCCCGGAAGGCCTAGCTGTCTCCATGCCTCTTCGACGCGATGGATTTTCGCGGCGAAAAAGCTTTCTTTACGGTCAATTCTCTGGGATGGTTGAACCGGTCGCCGCCATCATCGGTGCGCTGGCAGTGGTATTTATAGAACCCTTACTGCCTTATGCATTGAGCTTTGCAGCAGGTGCAATGATTTTTGTAGTCGTCGAAGAAGTAATTCCAAGTTCCCAAGAAAAAGGGAATTCAGACTTGGCTTCGATGAGTTTAATGGTTGGGTTTACAATCATGATGATTCTTGATGTCGCCCTCGGCTAATTTCAAGTAAGCTCCGAACCTAGGCCTGTGAAACGGATATTATATTTAGCTTTCTCCTATACTTGCTCTCCTTAGAGAAAGCAACAACTGGGAAACGAGTGCTAGAATGGGCAATTCGATCAACGGGCCGATAACCAAGGCCAAGGCGATTAGAGGCTGGTCCGGAAAGGCGACAACTGCAATGGCCAGTGAGACAGGCGAATTACGTGCGATAGTCGTCAGGCTTAAGCTCACCGTATCTTCATAGGAAAACTTCAGGGCTTTCCCTGCTGTTTGCACCAAAATAAAATTAATAATAAAGAACAATAAAACAGGCAGCAACAAGATGGAAATGATTTCAAGATTATCAAGTAGGTACTTCCCTTGAGAAGCAAACATCGCCATAATCGCCAAAGATAAAAAGAAAATCTGTGCTGTAGCGAAAAAAGAGACGAGTTTCTCATTCAAGAAGGCTTTTCTCTTCCGCAAGGCATAACGCGTCAAATGTGCTAGCACAAACGGAATAACCAGTACCAGGACAATGCTTTTGCCGATCGTCGACAATGGAATCGGCTCAATCGTGCCAGCGAAAATGAATAGGTAAACCGGCAACAGCACGACCTGCAGAATCAAATTAATCGGCAAAATGGACGTGGACAAGGGCACATTCCCTTTGGCAATGGAAGTGAACATGAGGTACCAGTCTGTACAAGGCGTTACCATCAGCATGATAAATCCAATCCACAGGGCTGGATGATCTGCAAGGAAGATCGCCCCAAGTCCCCAGGCCACTAAAGGTGTCCAGACAAAATTGATAAGCATACTGACAGTGAAAAACTTGCGATTTTTAAAAGTATCCTTCAGGTGCTGCAATGGAATGGTTAAAAATAATCCATAGAGCATCAGCAATAAAAATGGCACGATGAAGGATTCGGCGTATTGCTCAAAAAAGTGGACCTGGCCAAATAAAAGGCCGAGCCCAACTGCGCTTAGAATAATGACGGTTTGAAATTTCTCTAATACGTTCATAATGACACTCCTTAGATGATAAAGAGAAAGCATATTCGAGCGCCTCCTCTCTATCAGGATACCGGAAGTGGCATCCGATTGCCTTGTGAATCTTGACTTTGAATCCGAGCGGAAGAAAAAATCCTGAAAAGCTATTATTGGCAATTAATTTCTAGCAATAACTAAGATTATGACGGAGAATTCTATTACGCCCTCTCTAAAACCAGAACTATATGCCGACCTCTTGTAATTCCTGTACCCCAAACCCTAAAAACCCATTCTCCTGAAGGACAAGAAAATGGGCTCTCACTATTTGTTGTATCAAATCATTAAGTTAGTACCTCTTGTGGAACAAAGTATAACTAACGTTCTCAACACCTTGTTTGAAGACCTTGCAAGAGTTATTTCATCCTTTCTACAAAGTCTTCGATGTTGTATTGATTAATCTCATAAAGACTACTTAGAGGTTCAACAATTCTTCATTAAATCGAATCAACTTGGGAGATACTGCATTATATAAATCTCACGCTGTATTTCGTTCCACTAATTGTTAAGAAAAAGGAACCTGCTATTTTAAAACCTCCGTCTAGCCCATTCAATGCGTCCCCTATTTTGAGGTGTCGTATCCCTCTAGTTCTCGCAAGCGCTCCCGGTATTCTTCCGTGCTGATTTCGCCACGTGCATAACGCTCTTTCAACAGATCCACTGCATTAGAAGAAGAACGGCTCCCACCTTCTGCAGACGGATTTTTCCGCATGAAATAAATCACGAGCCATACGGCCAGGATGATAATCAATAGCAGCACAAAAGCCCAAAAGAACATAATAGCCCAACTTCCATTATGCATTCCATAATTCCACATTGCTGTTGTACCTCCTTTATAACCTGTTTGACACGAGCCATTCCAATTCATTTTATTTATTACTAGTATACCATCAATGTTTATAACATTAAGAATAATTAGATAAAAATTAGTAGATTTTTCAATTTGAAATACTTCGAGTTTTCTTTGAAATAGCTTTCCAATACCAGCATCTTATGTCGTGTCTTTAAAATTTCATTTTCATGACAAACAACATTATTCCGTTGTTATTGGAACTCTATATTAACGTCTACTTTAATAAACGTTCGCAAATGTACACTTTTACGAACACTTTGATTACAGTCCAAAACTACCGAAAAAACGTTCGTAATTGTGTAAATACACTTTACGAACGTTCTATTATTACTCGATACATTTTCGAACATAGCATAACAAATAAAGGCTCACTTAGTTTTATTATTCTTATCACGAAAATATTTTTTGGTGTTTTGTATAGCTTTGTAGTGTCGAAATTTATTTTTAGGAAAATTGATCATATTTCTAAAGAACTCCATGAGTCTATCCCGAAATGCTGCTATTACGGTTACTAGCACTAGAGTTTGTACTATTACATAAGAAAAACTAATAAAGTATTCATTCTTAATATTAAAGAACTCCATAGTTTGAGTTAAAGCAGGAATAGATAAAATAGAAGTTAAGAGAATAACCAGAATAGAGGATAAGACGCTAACTTCTGATATTATGATATTTCTTCTGAGTTCACTGATTTCTAAAACTTTACTTTTATTCTCTTCAAGAATATTTGTTACATTTTTATCTATACAACTTTTAAACAATGCATCTACTAATTCAAGCATTGAACTGTATTGATAAAATACTTGGTTATTTTCAAACCTAGATTCAGATATCCTATTAAGATTTATCTTGTATAATTTTCGAGAAGAAATTGTTTCACCGAAAAAATTATACATATATTTCCAATCGGTTATTTTTTTCAACATTAATTTCTCTATTGCAAAGAAGTAGTCTCCATGAAAACCCTCATAAAAATGTTCTATTACTACATTATCAGTATATAAAGGGAATTCTTTTTGGAAATTACTAAATCTTTCCTCTGAAACTACATATATAAGTCTATGTTGATTTCCATACGTGTTCGAAAAACCTTTTTTCTCGAATAGGTTTCCGTCGAAGAACTTATCTATGTGCAGTTGAGGTGGCATGGTTAATACCGGCGTATGAAGAAGCTTATATATATTTTCTTTATAGGCTGGCGTATCTCTTTTTCCTAAATCTCTTTCATGTGAAATCATTAAAGTGTGAAAAGTTTCTCTTTCTAATTGCTCGTTGCCAATAACTAATTGAATAATATCTACATATCTTTTAATCGCACTTGCTAAATCTTTGCACCTCCCCAATTTATTGTATTTCACTTTTTCCTTAGTAGTTTCGCTTTTATACTGATTTTTATTTTCTAAATTAAGCATAAATCTAGGCAAGAAAGCTGAATCTATATCTATATCCCATTGATTTACGTTAAACTTCTCTAAGTCCAAATCTATTAAGTTAGTAGAAAAATTTAAAATTGCATATCCGTGTTTATAAACTGTTATTCTTATATCTACAAATATAGAAATTTCATTAATAATAACTTTTAATGGATAGAGCATAAACGTGTTTTTGGTATCTAATAAAGGTTGATTCGAATGCGTTTCTTCTCGTTGGTTATTAGCTATAAACCTCAATAAATGTACAGTTTGACTCTCCTCTAGTAAATCGATTCTAGTAGCCCCTTCTTCCTCATGAGGCTTTTCAAAGTATCCCATAAAAAATTCTTCATTTGGAATATCAAAAAAATCGCCTTTTAAATCTGACGTTAAAGAATCTATATTTCTATCTTTATATTGTTTTCTATCAACTATGGCATTAGAAAAAAACTCTCTAAAATTCACTTCTTTTTCCATACTAATGTTTGAAATAATTAATTCATTCTTACTCAGCTTTTCTAAAGTCTTTATATACTTTTTAAAAGAATCACCTTTGGAACTATCAAAAGCTTCAAAGACTACAACGTTATTTAAAATTCCATGACTGATTGTAGAGTTCATTATTTTCTCCTTTTCTAACTTTTATGTACGATTCATTCTTTTTTTAAAGCACGATATAAAGTGGCAGCTGAAATCCCCGTAGCTTCCTGGATCTCCTTCACACTAATTCGTTTCGAATGGTAAAGAGCCAATGCTTGATTCAACTTCTGTTGATTTACTTTTGGTCTGCCTCCTTTTCTTCCTCTGGCTCTCGCCGCCTTTAATCCTGCCATTGTGCGTTCTCGAATAATATCCCGTTCAAATTCAGCTAAAACCGATAGCATTCCGAACATGGCTTTTCCCGCAGCCGTCCCCGTATCGATATTATCTTGGATACTGACAAACTCCACACCCTTTTCTCGAAGCAGTTCCGCAATCTCAATCAATCGCTTTGTAGATCTGGCTAATCGATCTAATTTATATACAACGAATTTATCTCCGGCCCGTGACATCTTGATTGCTTGTAACAATTCCGGACGATCGTCTTTTGCCCCTGATAGTTTCTCCTGGAAAATCTCTTCGCAGCCAAATTCTTTTAGTGCATCCAATTGTAAATTCAAAGATTGATCAATTGTGCTGACTCGTGCATATCCGATAATCATAAATTACCTCTTCTCACTTCAGTTATTAGATTAATTATATCAAATACCCACGTATAAGAAACATAGTTTTTGGTATGAGTTTTGATATAAAAAGAGTACAAAAAAGAAGAAGGTTTATACCTTCCCCTTGACTCTATCAAAAACCATCGTTTTTGAGAGGATGACTTTATATTTTACTTTGAACTAACTTATTTAAAAACATGTCTTTACTGTTAAAATATTCCTTCTCTAAACCACGTATTATCGTTTAAACAATTAAGTTACAATGAATGCAACGAAGTTATTAAATTATTCAATGTTCTGAAAATGAAAGAAGGGAATGAGATTGAATGGAGCACTTATATCATTATACTAACCTAGAAACTTTAAAACTTATTTTTCAGAACCACACATTCAGAATGACTAGCTTGAATTACATGGACGATTTAGAGGAAGGTGAAACAGAAGATCTTCAAAAACTAGGACGCTACATTTACATTAGCAGCTGGACAAAAAAATACGAAGAATCATTAACATTATGGAATTATGCAGAAAATAATGGAAAAACAGATGGAATTAGAATAGGAATGAAGAAAAACATTTTCAAAACTGAAACAATTAATAGAAATGTTATGTTGCACGGTCAATACACTGAAATTCGAGATTTGGAATTTAATATTGGCATATTAAATAAAATGTTGACCAGTAATGTTTCGTTTGTTCCTCCTCATGCCACATTAAACGAGGTTATTTATACCAATGACGAACGTTTACTAAAACCGTTTGTACATCAAAAGCATTCTAATGGTTTTGCATTATTAACTGGGCAACTTGGGATTTATAAGCGACATGAATGGCGTGAACAACAAGAGATTAGATACATGTTGAGGTCTTTGCCATTAACAGTAAAAGAAATGAATATTGATTTTCTTAATACACCAGAGGGTGAAAAGCGTCTTCTTGAAAAAATCAAAATGAGAGAAGATATTAGGTTTGTTGATTTACTTTTAAAAGATGATGTTTTTGAAGATATGGAAGTACTTTGCGGTCCAAGGATGTCTGAGAAAAAAAAAGAAGAACTTTATGAACTGCTACTTAAATACGCTCCCAATGCTGTTGTGGCAACCAGCAGATTAAGAATACGAAGTTAAATAAGAATAATAGTAAGGAAGGCAGGTGTGATTCAAATTGCCTCATAGTTCGATGCAATGGATTCAATTTTCCATCTTAAGCAAAAAATGAGCCAAAAATGAGATCATTTTTAAGTGATCGTCATTTTGGGTTCATTTTACTGATTTCTCAATTTTTTTATTACTTCCACATTAAACGGGTTTGCCATTACTTCGTTTCTAACGTAACTCGTCCCCTAATGGCACAATGACCTCATCAAGCAGTTTGTTCCATTGACGTTTCATCTCTGGCCCGTATTTCAATGGACTTATCCCCGGGTTGGCTATTTTATATTCATCAAATCTTTTACTATCTAAAATTCCTCGGATATTTGGGATAGGTTGCGTCCCGACTACGTATTGAATGGCGGATAGGTGTAACTCATTTTCGGAAACAAACCACGTATTTGCGAATGCATGAATCGCTTGATCAAAAGATTCTGTGAAGAAACGTCGTTTTACAATAAAAATATCTTCTTCTTCGTTAACATCTCCCGTGTCGATGCTATTTAAGATGTCACGATACACCTCTTTTACGACGGTTGATTTGTTCAGCTTTTGTAAGGCTTTTTCAATTTCTTCACGTATATCTTGATTATTGGCTGCATAGGTTTCCAACAGCAAATTGATATAGGTAGAATCAATGTCATACAACGTACTGGCATTATCTCCATAAAACTCAATTCCTGAAAAATCCGTTTCATCGTCAGTCGGCTCATCGGGAGGCGTATCGTCGATGAGAGAACCTTTCACTGTGTTATATGCACCAATGTATTCCTCTAAGACTTTCACCTGTTCTTTAAGTGCCTCTGACTTTTCCATATCGTCGTTGTAATCATCATAGGTGACTAAGGCTTCATAGGCTTTGTTCAATTCTTGGAATGCTTTAATAAACTCAATGCGTTCTTCCATTGGTGAATGTTCATCAATTGCTGCCGGATCGGCTACTCGTGTAGTAAGCACCTTATGCGCTTTCTTGAAGCGTTTCTTCGATTCGGTATAACTTGGGTACACCAGGTTATTTTCTTCCTGTGCCTCCGAGTATAACTTGGTTGCGGCTTTTACATTGTGTTCCATGGTCACAGGTTTTCGGAACGTCACAATCAATCCTTTGCTCTTACCTGGATAGGTGCGATTGGTCCGAGAAAAAGCTTGAATCAGATTGGCGTAGCTTAAATTCCGGTCGACGAATAGTGTTTGAATTGTCGGAGCATCGAATCCCGTTAACAGCCGATCCACGACAATGACTAAGTCCACTTGTTTTCCAAATGTTTTAAACTCTGCACGCTTTCGAGCCAAGCGATTGTTGATATCGCCATTGTATCGATCGATATCTTCTATCGACCAAGCGGTATCGTAATAATCGTTGTAATCCTTAATGACTTCTTTCATTTCATCTTGAATATGTTTGGAATCGGCTTCATTCTCCTGCATCGAATAGGTAATCGCAATTCGCGGAAAGTTAGCGTCTTCGATGGTTCGTCCCTTGCGAATCGGATGTCCGACAAATTCTTTCGTTAACCAGTCGGGATCTGCTTTCATCTTCTTGATGGCATGGTAATAGCGCTTCGCCATTTCAATCGAGCTTGTGGTGAAAATGGCTGATTTTTGAGGTCGTCCATTTTGAAAATCGAATTTCGTATAAGCATTGTCTGGACGGAACATTTTATGTAAAACCTTTTGAATGTGCTCATCGCTTTCAAAAAAGGAGGATTCGAGATACGATTCCTTTTCCAATCCGTCCATTTCATCAATCATGTCATTCAATTCATTGTCACTAAGATCCGCAAATATTTCTTTTGGACGTAGCTGGCTAAATATATAGTTATCGAGCGATGTAGATTCCACGGTATCTTCGTGCTCGACCTGAAACCCCAAGACAGCGCCATCATCAAGGGCATTCTTGATGGTGTAGGTATGTAGGACTTCTCCGTACTGGTCGTGGGTAGTGCGAGCGAGACGTCCTTTTGCTTGTTTTTTATTCTCTTCAAAGATTGGTGTGCCGGTAAAGCCAAACCAAGTAGAATTCGGAAAGAACTGCTTGATGGATTCCATTCCCTCTGCACTTAATGCCCGGTGACATTCATCGACGACAAAAACGATATGCTGACTCATTAGCTTTTGAAAGCGCTGGGACCCTTTTTCTGCTTCCTGCTTCTCCGCATGTCGAAGTGCAGCTTCTAATTTTTGCCGTGTGGTGATAATCACCGTATTCGAATTTGCACTGGATAGCAGGGTGTCGCTTAACTCTTTGGAGCTGCCGGTCCCCACAATTAAACTGTTTGACTTGGCTGTTCCAGATGAAATACCTGTATTGAATTCAGAAGCAAACTTCGTGAATTCATTAGTCGTTTGATTGTCCAAGTCCTTTCGGTCAATCAGCATAACCGTTCGGTCGATGCCGGGCTTACGAGCAAGAAGCTTCGTTGAGACAAAGCTTGTTAATGTTTTCCCAGAACCTGTTGCGTGCCAGACATAGCCGGATTGATGCTTCATCGCAGAAGAAAACAAGGCTTCAATCGCATGGATTTGATACGAGTGAAGCACCATTAGGGCTTTGTTGTCTTGATCTTCACTGACAATTGTGTAGTTCGCAATTAACCGGTGAGCATCTGGAATGTTAAGGACTTGTTTAACAAATTCATAAAGGTTGTCTACTTTTCGGTTATCCGTAGTGCGCCAGCTAAAGACCAACTTTCTGTGCATTTCCTTCGGCATCGCGTTTGCAAAATAACGCGTCGTTTGTTCATTAGAAATGACAAACAACTGCAGCGTCGCAAAAATATTATTTCGGAACATACCTTCTTCCGCATATTTCTTGATCTGGTGATACGCTTGGAAAACCCCATCTTTAGATGTCGCCTGTTTCAATTCAATTTGCACAATCGGTAATCCGTTGATTAGCAGCGTGACATCAAAGCGACGATCACGACCGTCTGCATCAACTTTTTGTTTCGCAATCTGATGAACCACTTCATATGTAGAGATGCCTCCCCCAATATCTTGGTTGGAATACAACACCAATGAGACCGAGGGAAGCGAGCTGTCTTCACGTTCTATCGTGATACGGGCAATGCCATTTTCTCCTTTGAGCCATCGTGCCGCATCAAAAGGCGTCTTGGTTTTCAACAACAATTCGGTTTTAATCGTATCGAATTCTTTGTCGCTTAATGGATGTTCACCGATTTCTGACAAATTATTGTGCGTAATCTTTAGTCGTAAATTCCTCCAGAGATCTTCTTCAGATTTTAGATCAGGCCGATAATTCCACTGGTTATGCCCTTCTCCTAATACCTGAATTAATCGACGTTCTACTTCGACTTCATCGTTGTGCGGAATCTTGGTCATGAATCGTCCTCCTTTCCATCGATTTAAGCAAACATTTTTTGTAGAAAGCCTTGTTTGGTTTGTTTTAAGACTTCTAATTCCTTTTCTTTAAGAGCAATTACTTCATCTATTTGTTTAAAGAAATTACCTATTTGGAATTGTTCCTCCATATCAGGAAGAAAAATAAGAAAACTACTTAAAGCTTCTTTTGTTATTGTTTTGATTGTTCCTCCAGGAGCTTTCATTTTTTCTCTATTAAACAATAGTTGAATACTGTATGCGAAATAATATATATCTACTGGAATTTTATAGTTTTCAAAAATCAATAATGTTCTGTCGACATAAGAAGAGTATTGAGTAATAGCAACTCGCCCAATACTCCCTTGCAAAGTAACAACTACTTTTCCAGCTTCAACATACACACTTTTTGGTTGAGCTAATTCACTAATTTTTTGTTTAGTATTATTAACCAACTTAAGATTTTTATCTACATCGACAACTTGCACAAAAGGCATTCCATACTCTTCATCGTACCATTCCTTATTTCCATAAGGTTGCGGGAAAGAACCTCTCCGATAATTAGCTATATCTTTTAAAGTTTTAACTTCCCAATCTCCAGAAAAACCTGAAAAACGAAACTCTGGTACTGACTCCCCCTCTTTTGGGAACATTTTTTGCAAGAAGCCTTGTTTGGTTTGTTTTAGCGTGGTGAGTTCTTGCTCATGAATAGCAATATTTTCGTCTAATAGTTTAAAGAACTCACCGATTTTAGTCTGTTCATCTTTATTGGAAGTAAATGGAAAATTGATGTTTTTGAAACTCTCAAAGAATAAGTATTCTCTCACACTCCCTTCAGTATTTCGTCTAACTTCATTATTAAAAATTGGAGATTTAATAAACTGTAAAATAAATTCATTATCTAACTTCTCACTCATTTTTAATACTACATAAAGTGAACTTACGATTACCGTTTCGCTTAGATTATTAAATGCTATCGAGCCGACGTTGATTCTGGAAGGATTATAAGCAAATTCACCAGGATGAACTAATTTATAGGATGTTTTATCAAGATCATCTAATCGACTACCATCGAATTGTTCTGCTTGACTGACTAATCCTACTTTATTGCTTACAGAGTATGCCATGTAGCTTTTACCTACAGTATTTTTCTTTCCAGCTTTAGAAATGAAATCCTCAAATTTTCTCTGACTCCACATTTCTTTGTATTCTGGAAAACGAATTTCTGGTTGTTTTTCATTTTTCACGTTTGAACACCTCTAATGCTCCTTTAATCCACTCTTCATCTTCTTTGCTGTATTGCAGCGAAGAAATTATTTCATACAAACTAGATTCGAGTTCTACTTTTTCATTTCGAATATCTTGGATGCTTGCACCAATCTCTGTCATATCCACAACTTCTTCTTCTTCGAAGGTATCTACGTATCTCGGAATGTTCAAATTGAAACCATTCTCTTTGATTTCGTCAAATCTCGCTACATGCGAATATTTTTCAATACTTTCTCGATTTCTATACGTTTCTACTACCTTATCGATATTCGCTGTAGACAATTTGTTCTGATTCTTTCCTTTGACGAAGTCTTTGCTTGCATCGATAAAAAGGACGTCCCGTGTCTCGCGATTTTTCTTCAAGATGATAACTGTCGTGGGAATTGGTGTGCCAAAGAACAGGTTTCCCGGCATGCCGATTACCGCATAAACACTGCCATCTTCCAACAGCTTCTTTCGAATAACACCTTCCGCAGCACCACGGAACAATACCCCGTGTGGTAACACAATCGCCATCGTCCCAGAATCTTTCAAGTGATAAAGACCGTGTAGTAAGAATGCAAAATCCGCTTTTGATTTTGGCGCTAATTTCCCAAAACGGTTAAAGCGTGAATCGTCTAAGAAAGTATCATCTGAAGACCAATTCGCTGAATACGGTGGGTTCATCAACACTGAATCAAACGTATATGGCTCGTCTGTCGGCCAATCTTTATTCAAGGTATCGCCATTGCTTAAACGCATATCTTCTTTATCGACACCGTGCAAGATTAAGTTCATTTTCGCAAGATTAAATGTCGTCGTATTAAGTTCCTGTCCATGGTATTTCACACTTTCCGGATGGTTAATGTAGTTTCGGACGTTCAACATCAACGAACCCGACCCCATGGTCGGATCATATACACTAAATAGCTTTTTATCTTCTTGTCCTATTGCAGCAATACGCGCCATCATGACTGATACTTCATGAGGTGTATAAAATTCCCCTGCCTTCTTGCCAGCTTCTGAAGCAAATTGGCTGATTAAGAATTCATAAGCATCCCCAATCACATCGCCTCCATGCCCCAACAGGTTAATCGGATTTAATTTCTTGATGACTTCTGTGATGGTGATGTTTCGTTGCTGAGCATCTGAGCCTAGTTTTTTGGATTGTAAATCCACATCATCAAATAGACCGTTGAACTGATCATATTTTGTCGATAATTCGATAAATGCTTTATTTAGATCGTTTAACTGAAATGTATTTTGTTTAGCTTGATTCGTTAATACATTGAAAAGATAAGGTGGTTCAATGTCATAGCCTAGTGTGTCGATCAAGGTTTCAATCAGATCGCTCTTGATGTCTTCATCCGCCAATAATGTCTCATATAGTTGCGTTTGTTTGTCTGCCGTGTAGTATTCTTCTAGCGATTCATCTGATATTTCAACTACTTTTACCAGTAATCGGTCCGACAGATATTTATAAAAAATCAAGCCTAACAAGTAATTCTTGTATTCTGATGCATCCATTTTGCTGCGCAAATTATCTGCAGCACTAAATAATATTGTGTTCAATCCACTCATGTTCTATTCCCCACTTTTCTTATAAATAATGAAGCTTCTCGTTGTTATGTAAATGACTGAAAGTCACACTTGCAACTATCTTCTTTGATCTTCACTACCCTCTATTCTACCAGTAGAAAGCGTGAGCGTACTCTCTCTTATTATAATAGTTCAAAACCTATTTATTCCCACTTTTAATTTTGATTGTAGTTTACGACATTTAATTCTTTTTCTTTCGTACGTTGATACAGACAATCCTCTACTATCGTAACTAATACTACCTATTTTGAAGACTCTCCGAATTTTTTAGCCAAACACTTAAGGTACTCTAAACGCCTCTCTTTTTGAGTGGAATTATTACTTAGATAGTTAAAATTAGATACAATATATTTAGTTCAAAATAAAGGAGATCAAATATGCGAAGCACAGGTATCGTTAGAAAAGTAGACCAACTGGGACGTATTGTTACCCCCATCGAATTAAGAAGATCCATGGGTATATCTGAAGGAGATGCAATGGAAATCTTCGTCGAAGACGATCGAATCATTTTGCGGAAATATAAGACGGAAAAAACGTGTGCGATTACGGGAGAAATTTTAGAGGAAAACTTTGAATACGCGAAAGGACTTCATCTAAGTCCAAAAGGCGCAGCTATACTCCTCGAAGAACTACAGAACGTCACGAAGAAGTAAGCGACCAAGTTAAAAGCGTACCCGGCTGTTCAATCATTGCCGGGTACGCTTTTATTCGTCACTCATGTATTTCACAATTTGCTTTAGGCCCTCTTTACTGATCCATGCTTCGCCAATTCGAATGGCTTCATCCGCCACTTTTCCTGTCACAGCACAGACATACCGTTGACGATGAGGTTCGAGGATAATCTGTCGGTCGTTATGTGTGACATCGACTAGGTCACCTTCGTGCAGCTCAAACATCTCTAAAATCTCTTTTGGAATCACAATGCGTCCTGAATTGTTAATCCGTTTTGTATGCACACGCTTCCCCCTTACTCTGGCTTAGCAATCTCTTCAATTTCTTGATTAATCTCCTTCAAGCGCTCTTCGGCTTTCTTCGATGCTTTTTTATCGTTCTCTTTTTCAATCGCTTCTTCTAGTTTCTGTTTTTCTGCCTGCAATTCCTCTAACTGAAGCGCCTCTTTTTCGGCTTCTAGCACTGAACTCATGAACTTTTCATCGGTTAGCTCATGTTTTTCGAGAAACCCTTTCGCGCCTTGGAAATCCTTTTCTGCAATAAACGCTGATAAAACCGTTTCAACCCGACGATCAGTTAGTTCGACTTGGTTTCGCAATTCGATAATTCGCGTCCACTCTTCTTCCACAGCAGCTAGTTCAAACTCAATGACTTCGGAAGGTTCATCAGTCGTCTCTTGAAGATTTTCCAGTCCTTCCACGTCCTCATCACGGCTAAGTTGCTCTGCAATGGTCCCGATTAGCTCAGGTTGGTTACGAAGTGCTTTTTTATACTCGCCTTGCTTGATGTACAAGCGATTGAGTACCTCCTGATCAGCAGCTTGTAATTCATTGTAGTCTACGGATTCTAAGCTTTCTAAGACGCCATCTGTATCTCCTAGAAGCCCTTCCCGGTAAACGTCTGTCAGGTTCAGTTCGACGTCGGTCACTTCCCCTGATTCTTCCTCCTGAGCGTTCTCTGTTGCTTGCGTGAGGACGACATTCAGTCCGAATGCTGCTAGGAGAACGGCAGCCACGCCAACAAATAACTTTTTATTCCCACCAGTTGCCGATTTTGTACGGTTTTCTTTGGGCTGTTTGTTAAAGGAAGGGAGTCGTTGAAGACTCTCACGAAGCGACGCCGTCGTGACGGACCACTTTGTTTGGTTTTGCTTGGCCAACTCCTGTTCCTGTTGCTTCGCTTTTTTCTGTTCTTCTACTTGATTGAACACATCTGAAATATAGGCTTCCATTTCTTCCAACGACTGCAGACGCAAATAAATCGTTTCGGCAAATCGGATCACTTCATCGCTTTGCTCTAAAAAATCGATTCTTCTTGGTCTGCCGTACACTTGATTTAATCGTGTCAGGGAAATAATGATTAACTCTTTGACAGCCGTCAGTCGATCTTTCTCATGATTTAATGGCATCACGTCATTTTCTGTGACCATCACATGAAGGAGAGATTCCTCTTTATTGAGCACGAAGTTCTCTTTTTGCCACAAGACATTGATTTCAGACTGCCGAGCCAGTTGGACGAGCGATAAGTAATACATCAGTTTGTCTTCAAATTCCATCGCTTTCAAAGCATTAAAACTATGCAAATCCGTTAAATCGTATTCGAACCGGACCTGGCCCGACTGAAAAGAAATTTCCTGAGCCGATAAGAAGGTCGGATCTCCTGTGACCAGTTGCATCTGTTTCTCGTAAGCCCGTTCGATCTGTTCCATTTCCTCTGTTTTAAATGCGGAAAGTGGCTGCAAGAAATAAAACGCATTCTGATCGATTTCGATGGTTCCGACTCGATTGGCGATTGTACGAATAACCATGTAACGTTCACCACCTTTATCTGATTACTGAAGCTCTGGATATTGAGCTAAGATTTCTTCCACTTCGCTACGATAGGCTTCTTGTTCAGCCTCTACTTCACTTTCTGGCACACTTGATTGAATTTCGTTGTATTCTTTATCAATCTCTTTTAGATTGATTGATTGAATATCTAACGCAGGATGTTGAGCTAAAACCAGCCTATCTTCCTTGCTTTTTACGAAATGAATTTCAGATGATTGTTCTTCCTCTTCACTCTCATAGCTGTATTTAGCTTCCTCAAATATGAGTTCTGTCATTGAAAAGTGAGGTGACTTGTACTCTTCAGTTCCACTAGCATTGACATCTACCTGCATAGTCTCAATACCATCGTACTCACAGTGACCTAGACTACATGGTTCACTACTCATTTTATTAAAATAAATGTTTTCGTTTTCTCCAGCTGCACCTTCAAAAGCAATTACTCCATCAAATTCTTCAGCTAACTTCTTGAAAACGATCTCGTCAGCCAACTCTTGGACTTGTGTATTGAAGGATGCTTCATCTTCAATGACTATTTCTTCATTCTGAATATTTTTGTTCACTTTCTCTTCAAGCTCAGCCATCCTTTCGTTTAAAAAAACGACTACTTCTTCAGCTTGTGTAATATCTTCCTCGTTGAATACTTTACTGTTTTCCGGATTTTGTTCTGTATCCCCCCGATCTTCAGCATCGGAATTGCATGCTCCAAGTACCAGAATAGCTATGAATAAGGTGAGTAAGTACAAATATTTCTTCATCATTCCACTCCTTTATCTTCTTGCATATCGAGCAACATACTTCACCGAAGATCCAACTGCTTTAGCAGACCCTGTAGAAGCTCCAAATTGATTTAACAATGTTGGAATCGATAATCCCACAATAAAGAAAATCATTCCCAAAATCATGCTTCCTCCATCAGTAAGGTCTACTAACGTTTTTATTCCCAAAACAAAACATAATAACTGGATCGTCAAAGTTAATATGTTGCTCACGACCGTTTTCAGCCATAAATTGAAAAAGTTATACTGATCATTGACTATCGTGGGGATAGCCAGGACCCCTGTAATGTAAAGGATGACAAACAGGACTGTACGATACAGAATTGATAAGAAAAAAACAAAAAGAATGGCTGAAACTACAATCATTAAAATCAGCCCATATCCTACTGAATTAACAGCCATGACTTGCATGATATCGTAATGAGTAACAGGCGTTGTGAGCATGGTTTCTGTAAGTAAATGAGTTAGTTCTAGCATCCAATCGAACAATTGAGCGTAGATACCAAGAAGGATTCCACCCGTCACAACAGCAATTAGCTTGTCGTGAAGTGAATTCATCCCTTCTTCTCCATTTCCAGTGTATAGGATTACGATTTTAGTCGTTTGCCATAAAATAAAAATGGCAGTAATTGTCCATGCCAAAGATTTGAAATTTAGCATATAGCCTTCATAAACAGGATTTCCTGTAATAAAATCCGCGTCAATTTGAAACTTGCTAAAACTATCTACTGCACCATATACAAATCCACTTACTGTTGTGAACAAAAAACTATTGGTATGACAACCGATTTCGTGCCATTTGCAGCTAAATTGATTGGTATTGTAATCGTATTTTTCTAGATAAAGTACGTTTTTCATATAAGATTCAACACTATCCACTTTTTCACTACTTGATTGTGTCGTCTTATACTCTTCGATTGTCTCATCCATAAACTCGCCTTCTTCAGCAAATACTACTGTAAATGGCGCAAAGATGAATAAAAGAAAGAGAGACATTGATATCAAAATTTTTTTCACATCATTACCTCCCTATTCAGCAGCGTCAAGATAAGAAAAAGAAGAGGTACAAGTAAGAGAATCGCCCATTTCATAATAATGTTTTTCTTTATCTCGATTTTTTCCTTTTCACTTAAAGACTTGTCATACATCAACTCAAACTTGCGTTCCTCCTGGTCAATGGCTGTTCGAGAAAGCCGATCAATCAATCCATCCATCTGTTTTTGGACACGTTGCTGGAAGACGAGCACCTGGTGGAGTTTTGCCTTCATCTCAATCATCCTTTCCTTCCATTAACCGTTGTTTATCGCTTCCTCAAACTCCTCTCCGGACGTTAGCGGTTCCAAATCGTGCGCCTCGACTTTCCATTCACCTTGTTCTTCGATCCAGTGCATTTGAGACATCAAGTACATCACACGCTGACTCCCAGGCGACTCTAATTCTCCGTCTACCCCCGTTAAGGTAATCCGGTAAATGGCATAGACTTGAAACCCTTCTTCTACCGGACGAACGGAGATATTGAAAATCTCTAAATTCTCCGTGTTGCTTCGGCTATGTCCGTGCATGGTTTCAGCCTCTGCCACTTCGTCTTCGACTTCCGAACGGTAGGATTCCGTGAAGTACCGAAGAGCATCACCTTCAAAAGTCGCTTCCACAAACGCTTCCGTCTGTGTGTAGAGCGCCTCGCTTTGCTTTTCTTTTGCCGAGAGACGTTCGACTTGTTCGGTGAGGCGTTTATTCTCCTGTTCAACGTCTTGCTTGCTGAAGTAGAGGTTGAAGCTGATAAGAACTAAGACCAAGACGAGCGCCCCCATTAGAATCGTCTGCCCATTCATCTGTTTCATTCGTCCGTCCCCTTCTCTCCTTCAAGATACGGCATCGGATTGACCCGATTGCCAAACATGCGATCCGTATGGATTTCAAAATGCAGATGGTCACCGGTCGAGCGTCCGGTCGTGCCACACTGGCCGAGTTGCTCCATCTGGCTAATCTGGTCGCCCACTTCGACGTCAATCTTGCTGAGATGGGCATATAAACTATAGAGCTGATTCGCGTGTTCAATGACAACGACATTGCCGTATGTCTCTAAAACACCGGATGGGTATTGAGCAAAGACCACTTTGCCTTCTTTCGCTGCAAAGATCGGATCCGGTCGGCTGCAATTCAAGTCCACGCCTTCGTGTGGTGTGACGATGCCGGTAACGGGATGGACCCGGATGCCGAAATTCGAATTGATGACGACATCCGGAATCGGTTGCACGAATTCTCCGGTCGTCGTTTCGCAGTTCATCGTTAATCCACCTAACGAGCTAACCACTTTCGTGACATTCGGAACCCAATGACTGTTCAGGTTGGTCGGGTCATTACTAGCTCCTATCGGTGCATAAACGGAACCCAGATCGGCAATTGTGCCGAGCCCGTCCTGGATGATGCGGTTGTGCAAGGTCTTGCCCATCGAGGCAATCCCTTCTTCCAACGTATCAAAGACAAACAGTCCGTCTGACCCCATCAAGCCTCCTGGATTGTTCTTTTCCACCACAGCCGACGAGGTCCCGTGACCGGTTTCGTGCAGCGCAATCGCAGCCATTAACACCGGATCAATCTCCTGTTCTTCAGCTACGTTCAGGAATACGTCCCCCATTCCTTCAAAAACGCCTGCAGAGGCGAATCCAGCTTCCCACAACTCTTTATCCAATTCGCCTTCCGGAGCGCAATAGGCGCCGACTGAGGAGCCTGAGAGAGCTTCTAAATTGCTGTCGGGGTCATCTAAGTTGAAATCTTCGCCTTTACTCGTCATCGACATGAACACCGGCATGATAATCAGCAAAATCGTGACCCCAACGGCGATCAATCCGAGTGGACTGAACAAGACCTTTGTCAGCAAGATCGACCCTATCGTTTTGGCTGCGTCTTTTGGATTCATGCCCTCATCCCTTTTCACATGGTCAGTTCGTTAATGCTCTTCTGTTCAAACCACAGCTTCTCGGTCACTTCGTTCAGCTGCACTTCGAGTTTGATCTTTTTGGAACCAGTGTAGAAAATGCCTTTGCCGGCTTGTTCTTTCTTCTTGCCGTCTTTGAGAATCAAGGTTGATCGTTCTTCTTTGGAGAATTGGTTGCCGAGCTCTTCTTCTAAGTACTTCAGTTCTTCCTCACTCATCGGCAAATACAACCGTTGAACCGATTGGGTGATGATTGCTTTTCCGTAGTTCCGGTTCTCATCGCGTGCCGACAAGAAGTCTTCGACCGATTGGGACGCTGTGGTAATGCCGCAGTTGAACGACCGGAGCACTTTCATCATGAAGTAGATGAATTCCATCGCTTTCGGCACTTTCGGATCGGCGATGACGTGCGCTTCATCAATGAAGATTTCGCTCGGCTGCCGGTCGCCACTCATGATTTCATAGGTCGTGTGCGAGAGGATGTTGTAGAAGAGAATCCGTTGAATCTTTTCGTTGTTGCTCATTTCCTTCAAGTCGTAGCAAACCAATTCATTGTCAATGTTGACGTTCGTCGGTCCGTTGAACAGTTCCGAGTAAATGCCGTACACGTAGGTTTCCAAGGTTGTATGGAAATCTCGGATTCGTTCGTACAAAGGTGGGTCGTTCTGTTTATCCCGGGCAATCAACTCGTACAGGTCTTCCAAGATGGGATAATCATCGGCAGTCAATTGGTTCACATCGGTCGTCTCGTCGATTCCCTTCTCTTCGTAGACCTTCTGGATGTACCGGCTCAGGATGTCTTCCTGCAGATCGCTCATGGAGTTGTACATCAATTGGAACATGACCAACAGGTTCGAGATTTTCGTCAGCAAAATGTTTCCGAGTTCGGTTTCTTCCATTTGAATCTTCTCGCTGATTTTCGGCAGGTCCATCGGATTGATCCGGTTTCCGCCTTTCAGCTGAAACTTAACCCAGGCACCGCCGAGATCCGAGTAGTTTCGTCCGAACTCCCCTTTTGGATCCACGGTGATGATTTTCCGTCCGAGCATGTGCTTGTTCGTCATGTTCGCGAACAAGTACGTCGATTTCCCGATACCGGAAATCCCGATGACAAACTCATGCCGATTCAACAGGTTCGTATCGTCAACAATCACGACGTTCCCAGTCGTCATATTTCGGCCTTTGATCAATCCCGTTTCCGAGAACATTTCGTTTTCATGGAACGGGAAGAAATACGAGATGGCTTCCGAGTTGGTCATCTTGTAGGTGAGCTCGTCGACTTTGTTGTCATTCAACGGGAGGAACGACCGGAACGCATCCACAGCTCGGTCCGTTGGGTTATGAATGATGCCGATCTTCGAGAACTTACTTTTCACGGTTGTCGTCAGTTGGTCCAGTTCTTCCTGAGAACTCGCCACCAAGTGGATGAGCGTATGGAACAGATAAATCTTGTCGTTTCGGTACGACAGGTTCCGCAGCATTTCTGACGCACTTTCAATCTGTCCTTCGGATTCGATAATTGTTTGTTCGTCCGCAAAGCGTGTATTCATCTTCATTCGGTTCTGCTTAATGCTTTTGACGAGCTGCGTCCGTACTTCGCCCATGTTGTATTCCTGCAGGTAATGGACAAGCGACACGTTCTCCGGAATCTCCGTCACTTGCTGGATCTTGTTTTGGTCTTGAATCGGGTCGTAATCCACGATGAGAAGCGTCCGGGTGTAATTCGCCCCCACCCGGACGGAGGAATCATATTCCGTCAGATTGTCCGGGGCAATGGCTGTGAGAAGCGTTTCGTTCATGCCACTGACCGTGTCTTCAAAGGTTGTTTCGTCTGGTTGTTTGGGCTGCAGCCACTTCGGTTTCCACACCATGTCTCCACCTCCTACTCGAATCGATCGTTCAGCAAGGTCTTGTATTGCTCGACCAAGGCTTTGGCCGTGTTCTTCCCAACGACCACATCGAGCTTGGCGTTGGTTTTATGGACGATGTTCTGTCCTTGCGCCTGGGCATTCTCGAAATCGATGCAGGCATAATAGAATTTCAACAGTTCGTCGTTCTCGAGAATCTTCACGTCCAACTTCTCGTAGCCCGACAGCATCTGTTCAAGTTTGGCTTGCAGAATGTTCGCCGTCGTTTCCAGTTTCAAATAATCCTTTGGTGAATTCGTCATCGGCTTAGAAATAACCAAGTACCGTTTACGCGTCACCATGTTTTTCGACTTTTGGATCCGTTCAATCTGATCCGCATAGCCTTGCTTGAGCATCCGTTTCGCATAGGATGAGTTCTGATCCACTTGCTCGTTGAACCACATCAAGTAGTTCGTTAAATTGATGGGCTGCGCGACTTGCATCAACTGGATCTGTTTCTCACCGGTATCGTTAATAAACGACTGATACGCCGACAAGACGTTTTCTTTCGCCAGCTCGTTCATCAGCGACAAATTGACCGAGGACACTTCCAATACCTTAATCAAGCGCCGGTCCGAGGACTCCAAACAGCCATTGGCGATATTCGCGAGTCCTAATTCAGTTCGGGTGTCCCGTTCGTTCCGGCTCATCGGTAAGGCTCCTTTCGCGTAATGAAAATCTTTCTTCCGGTGCTTCGCTTTTAGCTTCCAGATCACTTTGTATTGCAAGAGCGACAAGTTCTTCCGGACGGGATGCTTGTTTAACTGAAACACCGTCACGATCATCGCCGGCACAAACGCCACGAGGAGGAGTTGCTGATTGAGTGTCCCTGCCCGGTACAGCAAGTACGAGATGAACGCCCCCAACAGGAGAAACGGGGAAACGATGAACACGTCTTGGAACGAGATGTTGCCGTATAAGTATTTCTTCGTATCGATGTTCAACGGCAATTCAACTTTGCCTCGCTCGCGCAGCCGTTCTTGGCGCTCCATATAGGAATCTGTTCGCATGGGTATCACATACTTTCTCCCGTTTTCTTACAGGTTCATTTGGATGTAATCGATCACTGGTTTTGCCAATAGGAACAAGACAACGCCCAAAACGCACAGTTTCAAGCCGTTTTTGAACTTTGGTGACGATTGCTCATCGCCGGCCCATACCCCAATTGCACAAATTAAGAGACCGATCATAAAAATTGTGATGAAGGTTGTTTGCATATCCGTAAACAATGTATTCAAGAACGTACTGATTCGATCAAACATAGTTGCCACCACCTTTCTTCTCTGTCTTAACGGTAACAAACTGCCGGTTATTCGGCAATGAAAAATGCCGGATTTCCGGCATTACTAAAAGACCTTTTTGCATCTAATAAAAGACGAATTCTAAGAATATATAAGACTTTTATCCTCAATCAGTAATATAAAAGGGCTAATTTATCAGAACCTTTATTTACATATAAATAAAAAGAGGAAGTCACTTGGACTTCCTCTTCGCTAGTTTGAGAAGCATTTTTTCTTTTTCAGCCGCCAATTCTTCTGGCGAAAGTGTTTCTCCTGTTTCCTGTGCTTCATCTTGTGTCTTCGCTTGATGAAGCCAATCCGGTACCATTTCCGTTCTGACTGGCTTACGAGTCGGTTGCGTTTGGATCCCGAGCCATTTCTTTTTGTCTTCTACAGCCTTTGTTAGCCGTGCGGTAATGCTTTTGATACGTCCGGGTGTGCGTTCGAGCGAGTATTGCAAGGCATCAGCGTATTGATGCAGCGTCAATACCTCTTGATGAGCGAAGTAATGATTCGCCACATCTTGAACCTCAATAGCGTCATCCATCAATCGTTCTTTGTTTTTGATCAAGACCTGCACAATCACTTCCGGAAGATCAGTTTTCTCTCTCAGTTGATTGATCTTTATTTCAGTCTCACTAAAATCAGTCTTGTTAAGGTCAGTATCATTAGTGTTAAAATTTTTAACTTCTTGAAGTAAAGAATTTTGATTTCTTGAAGTTAAATATTTTAACTTCTGTTGTGCCCCAAGGGTTTCAGGCTCTTTTTCAGGTTCTTCTATCTGCTTCACATCCGAGATTTCCGCCACGGGTTTGAGCAAATACAGCCGATTGGATTGCGACAATCCCATGCGTTTTTCTTCTAACAATTCAGCTTGATGCAACTCTTTTTTGATTTTGATAACGGTCGGTTTGCTGCAATTCAGGATGTCGGATAATTGCTGGTTCCCGTACAAAAAGTAAATGTTCCCTTCCTCATCAAACCAATCATTCTTAATCGACAAATCCAAGCGATCTTGTAGAATTGCAAAGGCAATCTTCGCGTCATTGCTCAGTTTCTTGTAACGCTCGTTGGTGAAAAACACCTTGGGCAGTCGGTAGAATCGCTGCGCAGCCTCTTCTCGTATGTTGTACTTTCCAGTCATCTTGCATACCCCTTCCATTCTCTTAGATTCAGTCAGAGAAATTTCAAAGGAGTCTCAGCAAATTCAAGCCCCAGTAAGGGAAAACAGGCTATTCGCTAGGCTTGAATTTATGCTATAATCAAGACAACAAAACATTCTTTGAAATTTCTCTACGTGGGAACTCTTTTATTGACGGTCGCCAAACTACCAATAAAAGAGTTTGTAGAGATTTTTTTATATATATATAAATTATTTGTATCAGTTTAGCATACTTTTTTCAAACGGGTACGTCTAATTTCGAAAGGATCTCCCTATGACCCCTAAAAACGAAAAAGACCTTTACATAAAAATCGGTGAAGCTTTAAAAAGCATTCGCAAAGAGAAAAACCTCAAAATCAGCGATATTCATGCGATGAGCGAATTCCACAGTTCCACTATTTCTCTGATTGAACGGGGAAAACAGAACGTGTCGATTGGGTGGCTCATCCATTACGCCAACATCCTGGAAATCGATCCGACGGAGATCTTTTTGCGTGCCTTTAAAGACGATTTTCAAGAAATGCAGCTTCAAAAGATGTACGAACGCTTCGGAACGTATTCCCCTGAATCCGATAACGATGAAAACTCCTGACACTCGGCTCATGCTGAGTGTTTTTTAATGCAATCAAAAGAGTGATGGATGGATAACCAATACCTAACCCGGATAAAAACAGCACGTATACAGATATGTATTGGCAGACTGGACCATTAAGAAGAATTGAAATTTTTACCAGTTATCGGTTCGGATAAGCGCTTTTCAAGGAACCATTCCACATCGTCAATCAGGTCGTGAACCATACGCTCATTTAAGCGTTCAGACGCCATGACACGGAGCGCTTCCTTGTATCGAACCCGATGGGTTTGCTGATAACTGAGGGCACACTGAAGAAGCACAGCCACGGAGGTAATTCCGGTCTTTGCTGTACGTCCTTGTCCGATTCGTTTGATGAGGATTTTTTTCGACTGTTGGATTAACACATTGAACGAACTCCGTGGAATGCCGACGGCTTCGCAGAGTTCTCGCTGCGTCGTCCAGTTGATCGGTTGATCCAGTGAGGTCTTTTCTTGAATAAACTGCAGCAGATCCTCTTCCCACTCGTCGTAATGGCTGCGTTTCCGATCTTTGCGTTCTTTTTTAAACTTATACCAGCCACCCATCGGGTTTTCGATGGCAATCTCCTTGTCACTCCCCCACTCGTTCAAGAGTTCTTGAATATAGTCCTGATGAGCGCCTTTAAAACGTCCCTTGTAGGCGCTTCTGACGATTTTCTCGACTTCACTATGCCGAAGGGGCGAAACAAGCCCTGAATTGTACTCATCGAGCAAATCCAGCGTTTCTTCCTTCCCCTTTCCGGCACTGTAGCAAGCAAGCGCAAGCGTGAACATCAGGTTGTCGCGTCCCAGCTGTCCCGACTGGCCTTTTACGTGGCGTGTCTTCAATAGTTCCTGGAACCAAGCTGTCTGTGTTGGATCGTGTTCTGATGATTCATCGGCTACAACAAACAGTCCCCTCCCCCGGTCGTCGTCCTGGCGCTTCGACCAAGCAATC
>NZ_JAAMTH010000009.1 GCF_018283455.1 Planococcus sp. MSAK28401
GTGGAACAGCACGCCATTCGCGAAGAACAGGACTATGAAGATTACCTGTTGCTCAAAAGCATCTACGATGCGCATCGTGGGAAAGTCGGGTATCGCACCTTTTATATGGCACTCGCTGAACTGCTTGAGACGCCGATGAACCACAAGAAGATTCTGCGCCTTATGCGCAAATTCAATCTCTTCGCCAAAATCCGACGAGCGAATCCTTACAAGCAAATCGCCAAAGCCACACAGGAGCACGCGGTCTGTCCAAACCTCTTAAACCGCGAGTTTGAACAAGACGAACCCGGGAAGGTGTTCGTGACCGATATTACGTACCTGCCCAACCGTTCGGGGCAAATGGCATATCTTTCTGCCGTGAAAGACGTCGCGACCCGAGAAATCGTCGCCTATGAAGTGACAACGACGCTCACAATGGAAATTGTGTACCACACCTTACAAAAGCTGAAGGAAGCGCTGGATGAAAATGTCCATCCAGAAGCGATGATTCATTCCGATCAAGGCTTCCACTATACCCACCCTGAATGCCAACGACGCGTGAAGAAAATGAAATTGACCCAGTCGATGTCCCGCAGGGGCAACTGTCTCGACAATGCCCCCATCGAATCGTTTTTCGGTCACTTTAAAGATGAAGTCGAGTTTAAACAGGCGACCAGCCTAGCCGAATTAAAGGGGCTGGTGGATGAATACATGGCGCATTACAACGGAACGCGCAAGCAATGGAACCTAAAAAAGATGACTCCGGCACAATACCGAAGTCATCTGATCGCAGCCTAGCTGCCGGGTGCTTTTATTAAATTGTCCACTAAATGGGGCTCAGTTCATTCCTTAAAATCGGGAGTCTATTCTTTAGGATTTTGTTGTTTTCCCATTTAACCATAAGAGCATCTATCTTCTGGTCCTCATAAATATGAAAATATAGATCATCTATGTATTCCTTTACTTCTTCAATTCCTTCGACTTCATAATTCCCTGCCACCCCACTAATAAGATCTGCCGGAATATCTCCGTGCGGAGGATAGCCTAACTCAATCACAAGCTTGTTAAATGTGATGGCATCTTCTCCAATTTCTTCTAGCGTTAGTTTCAGATGCTGATAAGAATCCTTCATATAAGAATCAAAAGAATTTTGCATAAGGTTCTGTAAGCGCAAGCTTAATCTTACTAAATCCTGATTATTATTCATTGCTACGAATTTAGACGGGAGTTTGCCTTCTCTTATAAGACTATTTTGAACGCGAGTTATAGAATTCAAAAATTTTAACACTTCTCTGTTCATAAAAACTCTCCTTTCCACTTGATAAATCATTTTGAAGATGAAATATATTTCAGATATACAAATCTTAACATCAAAATGAAATTTTCAATGTTTTTAAACCGTTCGTAAAAGTACACTTTTACGAACGAATATCAAAAGTCTCATGCACTTAAAACATGTTAGGTTTTCTAATATAAATTAAAAAGACTTTTAAAAGTCTTTTAAAAAGTATATAATGAAACTAACCTAAAGGAGTGGATGGAAATGGCGATGAGAATACTGGATATCCCTACAACTTCGATTTCGAATGTCAAACGGTCACCCATGGAAGCTTTTCAGAAGGCCGATCAAGAAGCTGCTGGCGTGTATGTCTTCAACCGTGAAAAGGTTGCCGGTGTGATGCTTACCCAAAAACAATACGAGTCCTTGAACAGAGAAATAGAAGAACTTTACGATCAGCTGGCTGATTTGATGGCTGAAAAACGGCTGCTGACAGAAAATGTCTCTACTTTTTCAGACGTGGAAGTTCGCGGTGCAACCGCAACTGAATCCCCTGTCATTGATGAAGAAGACGGGTGGGAATAACCGTTGTATCAACTTGAATGGACACAGTATTCAAAGGAAGATTATGAACAGCTTGATGGCAGCCAAAAGATCTTTGTCAATAAAGCGCTGGACCGAATCAAATTGAGAGGCATGGAAGCCGGCCAATCCCTTCATGGCAATTTGGCGCAATGCAACAAGCTGAAAAACAAGAAGATGGGCCTGCGGATTATTTTCAGAGAAGCCGAGGGAACCATCCAAGTGATTCAGATTGTGGCCATCGGTAAACGCGACAAAGAAAAGATTTATAAGATGGCTGAAGAGCGACTAGACTAACTAAAAGGAAGAAAAGGTTCCTCCTATTAATAAGAGCCCGGCATACCGGCACTTCTAAAGTGCTCGCTATGCCGGACTCTTTTTTATTCAACCAGGTTATTCTCTTATTTAATGCCGCAACTTCTGATAATCCTTCATATGTTAACTAAAAATAAATATCGTGAAAATTTCATTCTCCCCTTGAACCTTACGTAGGGTAATGTTTTATAGTAAAGCTAGCTTACTTTTGCAAAAGGGGGGAATCGTTGTGCAAAATGCCATTGTTAAGGCATTAATTAATGAAGAACAGATTCGTCTATATTTTATTGATAATTCCCAGTTGCTTCGCGATATCTATGCCTTAAACCAGGAACTTCCTAAACCGCTTAAACTGATGTTAGGCAAAACGATATCAGCAATGAGCATACTCTCTGGTACGCTCAAAGGGAACCAGCGAATGAGCCTCCAGGTAACGTTGAGCAACACTCGCCATAAGATTTTTGCGGAAGCCGAAGCGAATGGAAATGTCAGAGGATACCTGAACGAGGAACTTTTGAGATCTTCTAATATAGAAGAAAAGTCGATGCAAGATTTGATTGGACCTTCTGGGATGATCCGTGTCATAAAGGGTTCTGAGATGAATCAATTCACCAGTATTACCGATATGCCAAATCAACATATCACGGATGATATCGCCAACTATTTTGTGCAGAGTGATCAGACGCCGACCTATCTTTATTCCGACATTCAGTTGGATAATGGAGCTTCCCTTCTTTCCAGCCATGCCCTATATGCACAACTGCTTCCCGGTGCACCACCACAACTGCTTTCAGAAGTGAAAATGATTGTAAAAGCCAATCCGGATATTTTCAGTAAACTAAACGCTGAAAAAGCGAGTGACAGCGAAGAAGCGTTAACCCAGTTGTTTGGAGATGCAAAAATCATCGGCCATTGCTCCAGTCAATTTTTCTGCGGATGCAGTAAAGAAATGTTCTATGGCATGCTTTATTCATTGAAAGAAGAGGAAATCAAACGGAGCATTGAGCGAAAGGAAGACATTGAAGCTTTTTGCCATATTTGCGGGAAAACCTACACGTTTGAGCAAAAGGAGATGCAGCAACTCTTCTAACTTCGAATTTCTCGGTTTTAGTTGGTGAATAGAAATGTTGTTAAATGGAGGCTAAGCGAATGAAGGAACATTGGAAAGTCGGAGAAGTTGCCGAATTGGCGGGTTTAACGATTCGAACTTTACGCTATTACGATCAAATCTGTTTATTTTCACCTTCTCAGTATACGGAGTCAGGGCATCGGCTTTACACGAAAGCAGATTTGGTCCGTCTTCAGCCCATTTTGTCCTTAAAGCAGATGGGCATGTCGTTAGAAGAAATACAACTTCTGTTGTCTAATCCGGAGGAACAAACCGTTGCGGAGATTTTGCAAACCCAAATTTCTCGCGTCAAAAAAGAGATAGAGGTTCAGCAAAAACTAGTAGCAGAGCTGGAAAATGCGTTATCGGCTGCGCGCAGCAATCGGACCATGTCGATTCCAGAACTTACTAAATTAATGGAGGCGCTGAAAATGAATAAGGAAAAATACTTTTCGAAGCAGCAATTGGATACCATGGAAAGCAGATATGAGAATGCTGATAAACAACTCTTAAAGCAGGCCGAGCAAGAGTTTAACGATCTTATCAAGGAAATACGTTTGGAAAAAGAAAAAGGCGCTTCTCCTTCCGATGAAAAAGTACAAGATTTAGCGAAAAAATGGAATGACATCGTGAATGCCTTTTCCGAAGACGATAGGACTTTCCGCAAGCAAGCCGAACATTTCCACGCCGAAAACCCAGGGAACGAACTGCAATGTGAAATAGATGGCGAGCTATACCAATTTATCAACCAAGCATTAAACCATAAGTGATTTTATATGAAAGGAAGAGGAAAAGCTGATAAGTTGGCTTTCCCTCTTCCTTTCTTGTAGTTGTTTTTAGAGAGCTGCCGATAATCCCTCATATATAAACTTAAGAAACATTTAGCAGCGGAGAATTCCTCTTCCACACATTTTCTGCTTTTTTCTTTTTCTTACATCATGATTTCTCTAAAACTCTTTGTTGCTTCTTAACAAATCTATGAAAACAGAAAGTGCTTTGGTTTGAAACGGCGAGTTGGTAATAATGGCGAATTCCCTTAAATGCGGCATTCCTTTGACATCCAGCACTTTCAAATCAACGGATTTCAGTTCTTTTTGAATGGCCCACTCGGATAAAAGACTAATGCCGTCCCCTGCTTCAACCATTGTTTTAATGGATTGGTTACTGCTGAATTCCATGATATTTTCCGGGTGAAAGTTGTGCTGTTGGAAAACATTTTCTGCTGCCTCTCTTGTCCCGGAGCCATCTTCTCTTAAAATCCATGGCTGTGCTGCAAGTTGATCGATAGTGATTGCCTTCTTGCTTTGCGTCAAGGGGTTTTTTAGAGAGGCAAAGATCACCATTCGATCTTCTGCGAATATTTCTGTCTGAAGTTTTGGCTTTTCTTTAAACCGTCCTTCTACAATGCCGATATCCAATTGGTGATTTGCGACCATTTCAGCAATAACAGCCGTATTGGCGATTGTAACTGCGGCTTTAATATTTGGATAGCTGACCTTTAATTTAGCGATAATCCCCGGAAGAATATATTCTCCAAATGTATAGCTGGCGCCCACTGATAGCTTTCCAGCAGCCTGACTGCTCAAATCTTCCACCAGGTGTTGCATCTTCTCGTAAAGTTCTGTCATTTCTTTCGCATGATGATAAACGATTTCTCCTGCTTTATTCAACCGCACATATTTGTTCGTTCTCTCCAGAAGTTTCACTCCCATTTCAGTTTCGAGCGAACGGATATGCTGGCTGACAGCCGGCTGCGTCATGTGCAATTGCTTTGCGGCCTTAGAAAAATTTTGCTCTTCCACGACTTTAACAAACACTTCAAGCGCTTGATTCATAGTTCTCCCTCCGAAGACATTTTTTAATAAGTTTTACTTATTATCATACACCTTATTATTTATTTTACTTATCTCAGACACCTTCTTATAATGACTGAAGAGGTGAGCTTATGTCATCAAAGCACTTTTCATCAAACAATTCTAATTTTCCCGATTCACCAAATATGAAAGCATGGATAAGCGGTGTATTCTTTACGTTTCTTATCGCTTTTTTGGGATATTTACTGGCAAAAGCTCCCGGCTTTGATTTTATCGGACAAATGGCATGCGCCATTATCATAGCGGTCTTCTACCGGCAAGCTTTTGGATACCCATCCAATATACGCACTGGCATAACTTTTTCATCCAAGCATTTGCTGAGGGCTGCGATTATTTTATATGGGCTGAAGCTTAACATCGACATTGTGCTGAGCGATGGCATTGGCTTATTGGTCAGAGACGTAGGAGTCATTGTGTTCGCTATCGTCGGAACGATCTTGCTCGCTAAGCTCTTCAAGGCGGATAAAAATATATCCTTATTGCTGGGTGTAGGAACAGGTATATGCGGAGCCGCCGCAATTGCCGCCGTGGCTCCTATTATTAAAGCGAAAGACGAAGACACAGCCATCGGCGTGGGCATTATTGCGTTGATGGGAACAGTTTTCGCCATCTCCTACATCATCCTTCGGCCATTCTTGCCAATTGGTGATATCGAATATGGCTTATGGACGGGAACGAGCTTGCACGAAGTGGCTCATGTGGCACTGGCAGGCGCTCCAGCCGGAGAAGATGGATTGGCTCTGGCTTTGCTCGCGAAATTGGGCCGTGTCTTTCTTCTTATACCGGTTTGCTTCATTTTTATTGTTCTCACGAAGCGAAAAAATAATGGCTCGGAAGAAAAAAGCAGTAAGATTGAATTTCCCTGGTTTCTTCTTGGATTCATTGCAATGAGTATACTTGGCAGTTATGTACTGGGTCCTGTCATTTCCATACCAGCCGGCTTGATGGAAGCTGTTTCTGTTTTAACAACTTGGCTGTTGACTGCTGCTATGGTAGGTTTGGGACTGAACGTAAGTCTGCGGGATTTACGGGAACGTGCTATGCTTCCCTTGGCTGCAATGACCATCGTTTCTATTGCATTATCGGTATTGACGTACTTCATAATTTAAGGAGGATAAAGTGAACCAGAAAACTTTTTTTATGGCTTTTATCACTATTCTTATTTGGGGATCCACTTTCGCAGCAATCGGTGCCAGTTTAGAAGGTGGATATGAAGCCGGCCATTTAGTATTGGTCCGTTATCTTATCGCATCTTTACTATTTTTAATTTATGCTCTTTTCAACAGAAAACAGTTAAAAAAACCCACTAAAAATGACTTGTTGAAAATTATAATTTTGGGCTGGGTTGGGATCAGTGTATACCACATAGGCGTAACTTTTGGCATACAAACTATCCCTGCTGGAACTGCCGGCATGCTTATTGGTGCAGCGCCGATTTTCACAGCAGTTATTGCGATGCTTGTATTAAAAGAACGATTAACCGTATTAGGATGGGTTGGCTTGGGAGTGGGCTTTGCCGGCATTGTTTTAATCGCTGTCGGTTCCAGTGGATCATCCTTTTCTTTAGCCAGCGGAGCCTTATTTGTCTTAGGCGCCGCCATAGCAACTTCTATTTTCTTTGTATTTCAAAAGCCATTGCTTACAAGATATAACCCGATTGAACTTACCGCCTATTTCACATGGGCAGGAACGCTTCCCTTTTTCATATTTTCGCCTGGCCTGTTGGATACGCTTCAACAAGCTACTGCTGAAGCGCATCTATCCGCTATATACGTAGGTATCTTTCCAGCCTGTATTGCTTATGTAACTTGGGCAAAGGCCCTTTCTTCCGGAAATGCCAGTGCGGTAGCGAGTATGATGTACTTGGAACCCGCCATTGCTATAGCTGTTGCATGGGTTTGGTTAAAAGAATGGCCTGAAACTCTTTCAATTACAGGTGGAATCGTTGCTCTTGCTGGGGTTATTATTATCAATGCGCTGGGAAGAAATAAAGCTGGCAGTAAACTCGGATTAAATGAGTAAAATTGAATTTTAAAGAGGAAAGATAAAATGAATTCATTTGAAGAAATATATGACCGTAAAAATAGCCGATCCGTCAAATGGGATGCAATGGGCGAAATTTATAATTTAGATGAGACTTCTGATGTTTTGCCTATGTGGATCGCTGATATGGATTTTCCTGCTCCTTCACAAGTTCTAATGGCTTTACAAAAAAGACTCGATCACTCTATTTTTGGTTATTCTCTTATGTGCGATGAGTGCCGGGAAGCCGTCATCAACTGGCAAGCTAAACGAAATGATTGGCAAATCAACCCTGAATGGCTACTGTTCCATCACGGCATCATTCCGGCTATCGCCTCAATCATCGAGACTTATACAGAGAAAGACGACAAAATATTAGTCACGCCACCTGTCTATCCTCCATTTTTTCAATTAGCCCAAAATCAGGACAGGAAAGTGCTGTATTCGAATCTTGTCGAACAAGACGGTCACTATACCATCGATTTCACAGACTTTGAGGAGAAATTAAAAGAATCCTCTCTTTTCATTCTTTGTAATCCGCATAACCCCGGAGGCAGAGTCTGGTCGATTGAAGAATTGCAGAAAGTCATCAAACTTTGCAGCAAATACGATGTCCTCATTATTTCAGATGAAATTCATGGAGATTTAATTGTTGGTCCCGAACGGTATACCCCTTTAGCTAAAATTGCTGGAGAAGAAAGCAATCGGATCTTCACTTGCCTCGCCCCTACCAAAACATTTAACCTGGCAGGCATCCAAGTTGCTGCCATTGTGGCAACCGACAAAGAAAAACGCTTAAAACTGGAAAAACATGCATTAGCTCATGGTTCTGGCATGCTGAACTCTTTTGCTTCAACTGCATTAATTGCAGCATATAACGAAAGTGAATCCTGGCTCGAACAAATGCTGTCAGTAATTTCCCGAAATATGGATTACGCCATTAAAGAATTAAAGCGTCAAGTTCCTGGAATTGAAGTCACAAAACCTCAAGCGACTTATTTGTTATGGATCAATTATCGGTCTTTGCATTTATCGGAGAAAGAAGTAATGGATCTTCTGCTTACGCACGGAAAAGTTGCTTTGGAACCTGGCAGTAAATACGGAGAAGCCGGATTGGGATACCTCCGTTTAAATGTTGCCTGCCCCCGTCCAGTTTTGGAAGATGGCGTGAACAGAATAGCATTCGCATTAACCAAAGAGAAAAAACAAATGATGGAAACGAAAGAAGATGTGCTTTGAACAACCAGTGCTTGTACCCAGTCAATGCTCTAAAACCTATTGAAACTGGAACTGCAAGATTCGCGGGATTAAAATGTAGGGTAATATAGAGAATGCATTGTAATTTTTTTAAGAAAAATAGAGGATGGAAGGCTTGTTCAAGCTATCCATCCTCTTATTGATATTTTAAACTCCTATAATAAAAGTATTTGTTATTTACGAACTTCCGGTAACCTCATAATATGTAAACTGAGTATCAGTCAAAACTTCTTTAATTATTACTTTAAACAGAACACTTTATGTACTCAACCTCCCCCATTGCATTAGCACATCAGGTCTGATATTTCTTCATCACCTTATAATGATTATCAACAGAGATTCCTATTAAATTTTTCTTATATAAGTCTATAGTTCTTCTTAATTTTCTTGGAAATACAACAGGACTCAATGAATCTATTTTTGAAAAAGCAATTTTGCGAAACTCCCTTGCATATGCTGCGATTCATGTGAGAAAGCAACAGCAGCTGTTAAACTTCAACAGGCATGAGAAAATCTTGCATTTCACGAATTTAATTTGATAGCAAAATGAGTGCATGACTGGCGTTGCCTAGACAGTGTCGGAGAATTCGTCCATCCGCTATTTCCTTCATCAAGCTTAAATATTTTTCCGATTTTTCAATTTAATTTTTCTATTCTTCTCGTCCGGTTCGTATCTCGTCTCTATACCCATGAGAATTATAGTCCAGTGGTTGGTGTACCAAGAGAAGAATGTAAAAATGCAGCCAGTGCGCATCTAATGCCCTGTTATCCTTAATCTCCCTAGAAATTTCCATACTTATAAGGGAACTGATAACGACAAGGCTCCTACCTCATTTGGGTAGAGTTCGCCTGGAACTCCTTCCTTTTTTATTGGGGTTATAATAGTTTTAGTTGGAGTGACCATTTTGATTGGTTAAAAGAAGGGGGAGTTATTTCATGAGTAACAGATTATTAGAAAGCATAGAACCTAAAGAAGTTTTTCGGTACTTCGAAGACTTGACCAGAATCCCGCGTTGTTCTGGAAAAGAAGAAAATGTGGTAGCTTACTTGATCAGTTTTGCCGAGCAACATGGATTTGATTGGTGGAAGGACGAAAAATTGAACATCGTCATTAAAAAACCTGCCACAAAAGGATACGAATCAAGACCAACCATTATCTTACAAGCTCATACAGATATGGTGTGCGAAAAGGATAAAGAGACTGTGCACGATTTTGACACCGACCCGATCAAAATCGAAATCGAGGAAGACCGAATTATCGCAAAGGAAACAACGCTGGGTGCAGACGATGGAATAGGAGTTGCACTTGCATTGGCCCTCTTGGCTGATAAAGATGCAGAGCATCCGAATGTGGAATTAATATGCACTAGTGATGAAGAAAGGGGGCTCGTCGGCGCCGAACACTTTGACATGGCAATGGTGGAAGGCGATGTGCTGATTAACTTGGATGCCAATGAGGAAGGGAAATTTGTTGTTGGCTGTGCAGGAGGCCCAGTCGTCAGAATCGAGATCCCGTTGGAGAGAACAACCATTGTTCCAAACGGAATGTCAGCATTGAATATAAGAATCCGCGGGTTGACAGGCGGTCATTCCGGAGAGGACATACACCGAGGACGGGTCAATTCCAACAAGCTGATGGCGAGAACCTTGGTGTCACTCAGCCATGAAGTAAACTACATGCTTGGAGACATAAGCGGCGGCATTCATTATAATGCAATCCCGCGGGAAACAGAAGCGGTAATTTTCGTGAACGCTCAAGAGAAACAAAAAGTAATCGAGACAGTTCTGTCCTACCGAACAACCTATAAAAACGAATACAAGGTGACAGAACCCGATATGGAAATCACAGTACAAGAATGCCTGGACGGCTCGGACAATTTGCTATCTGATTTATCTAAGAAAAGACTCTTCGACTTTCTTTATCTCTGTTACAGTGGAATAGTCCGAATGGATGCGGAAATCGCTGGTGCTGTTGAGAGTTCGGTCAACTTGGGCACAATCCACTTAGAGAAAGAGACTGCGGTCATCCAGATGATGACAAGAAGTTCTTTGGAAAGTGCTTACAGAGAGATGTACAATCAGATTGCCTATTTGGCTGAGTGTGTGGGCGGGACCGTTCATATAATGTCGGATTGTCCCGAGTGGGAATACAACCCTTCTTCAGAGGTAAAAAAAGTCTTTCACAAGGTCTACCAGGAAATGTTCGGCAAAGCACCTGAATTCTTCATTTTGCATGCCGGTCTTGAATGTGGTGTGTTTGCCAAAAAAACAAACCGCCCGATGGATATGATTGCAGCCGGACCGACATCCAAAAATTTACATATGCCAGGAGAACACCTCTCTATTTCTTCCGTCCAAAATTTCTGGAGATTCTTTAAAGAAGTTGTTAAGCATATATAAATGAATGACCCGACAACTTATTCATAGCTATAGAATGCTAAAAAGCAGCCCCCATGGCTGCTTTTCGTGTTTTTTTAGACGGAGACAGCTCTGCTTTATTCTTATTAGCAGCGATTTTATCAGTCTTGCTGAACCGGTCCTCTTCATGATGTTCGCATTTGTCCTCTCTTCTAGCTTACTGGGGTTTCTACTTTTACCTCTGTCGGCACACTCATGCCACTTAAAAAAGAGGGGATTTCATGGGCCTGTCCTTTACAGAGATACTCTATTTCTTTTCAAAATTGTACCTGCCCCAGTGTTACAAAAGACTCCAGGTCTGGGATATGCTCTACCCTCAATCAGCGTAGCCTTGCCCACTGCTCCTAATCCTTCTGCGCCCTAACAATATAGATGTTTAAATTTTTTTGCAAACCACTTGTCTTAAGGAATCCATTGTCATCCATAATAATAAAATTGTTCAAAAGTGGAGATTTATTTATAAATAACAAACTAAAAGGAATCATGCAGTTGTTTAAGCAGGAGAGAACCTGCTCTTTGAGCAGCATAACTTTTTCTGCCCCTTTGAAGCAAGGGACTTCCGATAATTGCCCATATGTTAACTATTTGTGTAAAGCTTTCTTTACGTTAAGTGTCCTTTACATATATACTAGATTTATTAAATGAGGAAGTGATTAAGTGAATAATAAACTGAAGGAATTTCGGGAAAAAAATAATTATTCACAAGACGGGTTGGCAAAGGAGTTGGGCGTCTCCAGGCAAACGATTATTTCGATTGAGAAAGGGAGATACAATCCATCCCTTCCTCTCGCTTTGCAGATAGGTAAAATATTTGATACTTATATCGAGGATATTTTCTTTTTGGATGAGACTGTTGAATGAACAAACTACTTAAAATTATGGAGGAGATCTTATCGATAATCGAGCAGCATTTACACTTTTCGGTTCTTTTTTCGCCTTGATTGGCGGCTTTCTATTAATTGTCGCCATCATGGCGAAAAGCGCTCCAAATTCTGAAGCTTACACTCTGCTTTCTTTTGCTGTCATGTCTTTTCCTTTAAGTTATTTATCACCACAATTCAGCCAAAAAGACGAGCGTATAAGGATGATCCGGGAAAAAGCCATGTTTATCTCTAGCTTAGCTTTCTTAGTCTATTCGTTTGTCCTTACATCAGCTCTTGGCTTTAATCTTATCCACTTGTCTGCAATCGAAGCCATCAACATCCTGATCGCCCTCATGATCAGCACCATCTTTATCTCAATGGTTTTTTTCGCCCGAAAATATTAAAAAGGAAGAAAAGACGCTCCGCAAGCAGTCTTTTCTTCCTTTTTTTTCATAGGTTGCTTCCGATAATCTGATGATATGTAAACTCATATTCTAAAATTTCTAGTGGTTTCCTATACTAAACTAGCTACAAAATAAAGTGACTGCCGTTAAAATAAGAAACGATTATTCATTGATTGTTTCTGACTTAAATATTTTTGGTAAAGCTTTCTCTATGGTTTTAAATATATTTGATAAAGCGTTCTTTTCTTCATAAGTCCAAGTCATTTCTTCCCCTTCAACGGTTGCAAGGTAGCCCGTAGCATAGTAATCATGATAAGGGATTTCTCGAGCTTCTTCATACTCAAGGTTTTCATCGATAAATGGATATTCTCCTTTATTTGAATTAAGGAAGAAGAAAGGAATATTTGAATCCGTAAAAACTTTTGTGTATTGTTTTTCAGCGGCAGTCGATAAACTTTCTTTCATTACAAAAACTGCGTCAAATTTTCTTATTTCATTAACAGTAAATTGTTCAAGTTCTATTACTTGAAAGCTAATCTGTTTTTCATTGATTTCTGGTATATTTCCCAATACCCCAATAAATAACTCTTTTCCTTCGTATAAGTCTTTATCCTGATTTTCATTATTAAACAATCCCGGTATGGAAAAGCTGGTCATGGATGATGTCCCCTTATTTAAATCTCCTATATAAGTAACACTGAGAAAGAGGAATAAACTTGCGGCTGCTACTAATACCGTCCAATATACAGGATTAAATTTTAGCGTTTTCTTTTTTTTCTGGCGTATACCACTTTGTATCCGTTCCCATTCTTCGTGTGTGGAACGGATATTCTTATCTAGAAATTCATTCACTTCTTTTTTTACATCAATCTTAAAATGATCCATTTATATTCCTCCTCTCCAGATTCTTCAAAAGTGCGTTTTTCCCTCGTAACAACCGAGATTTAACCGTGTTGTGGTTAATTTCAAGAATTTCACTCACTTCCTGCATTGTCATCTCCTGGAAGTAGTATAAAATCAAGACTTCTTTAAACTTAGTTGGAAGTAAGGAAACTTGTTCTAGTATTACTTTAGAGTGCTGGCGATAGAAATATTGATCTTCTGCTGAGATTTCTTTTTTTATTAAATTATTTATGGGCTTATAAATAATATTCTTTATACGCCAAAGTCGTTGATGGTCTTTACATTTGTTAATGGTGATTCGAGTTAACCATGTTTTATAATTCGATTCACTTCTAAATTTAGACAGATTTTGAAAGCAACTGATATAAACTTCTTGGATGATATCCTCACATTCAGAATGGTCATTTATGTATAAGTAAGCAACTTTTTTAAGGTCAGTGGCGTATTCTCGGAAGAGCTGGTTTAAAATTATTTCTGCATCACTTTCTGAATTTTTTTCTATTTCTTCTCTATGTGAAAGTTCTTGCTTACCCATTCTCCAATTCAACTCCTTTCATCATATTAGACGAATACCAGAGCTATTTTGACCCCTGATTTTCTTTTTTTTTTACTTAATTCATTTTTTATCTTTTTAAAAAGAAAGCATTTATAACCTTAGCAAAAGAAAAGCGTTCGGAAGCTACACTTATACAGACAAAAAGAGAGAAAAAAGGCTGATTCCAGCACTTCTTTTCTCCCTTGATATTTAAAAAGCTCCTGATAAGTTCGGATATATAACCCTACATCTTTCGAGATTTAAGCTTCAAAAGCTTAAAGAACAGCATTCTGAATATATCATTTTTTCTAATGAAAATAGTTTGAAATGATTTTCTGGTGAAGTCAGTAAAATCCGGGAACTGAATGTAACTTAATTAGGATTATGTTACATTCACATCTAATAAAAAAATGGAACTTGACTGGAAAAATATTGGTATAATCATCTAAGATCGCTAATAGATAAAAAGAGGTGTGAAAACACTAAGAGAGAGGGAAATCGTGTTCAAGACATTAAAATCTAAGAAATTAGTAAAAATCCTATTATTTTTGGTGAGTTTGTTAATCGGAAGCTGGTTGTATGTAAGCTTTTTTATGAATTTATTGCCACGTTTTTTCGGCAATATGGAAAATATCGAAAAGAACATTTTAGCCGTTTTGATTATTGTCATTACTACCTACATATTGCTGCTAATTTTACTTAGAATCGACAGCAAAAAAGAAAGATATGTTCTTCTAGGTCTTTATTTATTGGTCTTAATTTTAGGGTTATTGCGCCTTGACCCACAGCACCGGTACGCCACTGGAGAGATCGGATTAAATCCACTTGGTTTTATTTCAGATATATCGGGCGACGAGGCTGCTTTTTACGTCATGGCCATCAATCTATTGATTTTTGTCCCTTTTTATTTCTTGTTAGCATACGCCAATATTCTTAAAGGATGTTGGTCCAGACTTCTCATTTTCGAACTATTTATTCTTTTAATTGAGTACCTACAGTTCCAATTTAATTTTGGCCTTTTTGATGTCTCGGATATTTTCCTGTATAACATTGGTTTCTTAGTAGGATATGTTGTTTCTTTGCCTGTTCTAAAGTTTTTAAAGTAGGCAAAGAAACAAGAAACTGAATGTAACTTAATTGCTAATAAGTTGCATTCAAATTAACAAAAGAACCACCTTTTTCAAGGCAGTTCTTTTTCCTTTGGTCAATTCTCAGCTGATTTTTTCTTCTTCCATGCATCCCCAATAATAAAGACTAAACCGACCCAAACCATGATAATTGCCATCACAATGACCCAAGGCCAGTTGAACTCTTCAGCAAGCAAATTGTAAATGAGTGAGTAAACAAAGAGAATGACTACTAACCCAAAAGCGATACGTCTAGCGTACTTCATAAATGCACTCCTGACCGTTTCCTATTTCTAATCCTCTTCCCTCATACTGAACCCTTTACACATGGTCAGATTCGATTTGCTGGTAAGCGCTATCTGCTTTAAACAACGATTCTGAATGTAACTTAATTCACATTAAGTTACATTCAGTTGTAATAGAACCAAGTTTTTATGGACCCGTAATTACAGCCATCGGAGTTGATTTGCCGTTTATGAGTACGTCGATCATTTCCGTCTCCTTGTCAATCTTCAACTTGAATACATGCTGTTTAATATTGTCACCATCTTTTGGTACAGCTTTTAATTTTATGTTTAACTTGTCTCCTTGTTTTTCAAGAGAAGCAGTTACCTCATCCTTTGATTCATAAATAAGATAAGCCATTTCTCCATTCTTATTTATCGATTGAAGAGGGACAGCCGGATCTAATAGTTCTTGCACATTTTCTGGTGCCTTGTTTAGTTTTTCGATACTAGGTGTAGACTCAATTAAATTACATGCTGACAGCAAAGTAAAAATGAGTACAATTACCAGTGTTTTTTTCACTATTCTTTTCCTCCTCTGACTTGGAACTTTTTTCCTTTAAATTTATTTATCTTATTTCAAGAAAAGTCAGTATATTAAAACACGAATGTAACTTAACTGCACCTAAGTTACATTCAATTTCCCTAAATTAAAGCTTTTTATTTGTTGCAAATCCTAAATATATCGGACTACCGATGACTTAAGGTATGTAAACTGCGATGCTATATTACAACTATCGTTGTTCATTTACAAGTTGTTTTAAGTATCCATCTGGCAGCTGAACTGTTTCTCTTAGGTGTCTTGTATAGTAATTGTCGTCTGTTGTTTGAATTTCGAGCAGAAGTCCGTCCGTTTCCCCCATCTGATAGGGTCCATGAAAATGAATATCCAGCGTGTCTCCCTTTTCCATTGCAAGTGGCAGTTTCACTTCTCTACCGTCACGCGACCAGGAGACAGTGGCAGATGAACTGTAATGGCCAATTGTAGAAATAGCCATTGGTTCTGGCGCCGTAAATATATAATGCAATTGATCCTGTTCTAATTTCCCTTCTGCTGCTTCCTCTTCCAGTAACAGGATGCCATCAGCTTCTATAGGGGAATAATCTTCAAAAGAAACATTCGCCAAAAAAGTGCGACTCGAATTTTCAGGCATGAGATAAGCCAGTTCCTCATCGCTCAACTCAATTGTCGCTTCACGCAACTGATATCCATTTTGCGCAATCAGGTCCCTGATAATTTGTATATTTTCTTCTTCTGTTTCACCATTGGTCTGAGATGGAGGATAAAAGCCTTTTCCGTTCACAGTGACCTCCATTAAATGGGCATCATCTTGTTTTGTAGTAATATAGGAAACACTCATTGTATTAGTAGACTCTATGACTTGCGCAGATACAACAATTGGTTTTTCGATGCTTGCTTTCGGCCAAAGCCAATAAACCAGAATAGAACTCAGTACAAGTAAAATCCCAACCCACTTTTTCATTTCATCGCCCACTTCTTTTTCAATTTTTAATCGAACGTCGCTTCTTCCTCTTAATAAAAATGAATCGAAAAATTATTTCCTCTTCTTTTCACATTAACATTATTTGGTTATTTAGAATAGTTTAAAATTATCTTTGTATCTAATCAACGACGAGAAAAGCGTTCGTAAAAGTACACTTATTCAAACACAAATGGAGAAAAGAGGCGTTCTAAACGGCCTCTTTTCTCCATTTGTATTCAAGCAACTTCTGATAATCTGATGATATGTAAACCTGTAGCCATTAGTAAAGAAATAACTTTAAATCCCCCTTCTTTTCTAGCAATGGCAACAAAATTCAATACGAAATCTTTCTGATCAATAAATTTTGCTATGAGTACAATTGAGACTTTTATCATTTAGTGCCTTTTCTTTGTTTTAGTATAGAGTGTTTACATTATTCAAAAAAGGGAATTTTTAGTATAAAGAGTTATGAGAAAGGAGATTCCATGTTTGAGTCAAGTATAGAGGTAGGAATTGTGCTGTTTCTATTTATTTACTCTGTCGTTGTTTCTTTTATGTTGCTGTCTCAGAAAAGAAAAAAATCTACTCATTGATGAACTGAGCTCCATTTAATGGACAATCTAATAAAAGGATAGCTTAAGTTGGATTGAGATAAGATGACTTCGATGTTTTGCGGAGTCATCTTTTTTAAATTCCATTGTTTACAAACCTCCGTTGTAACAATCCATGTAGTCATCCACAAGCCCCTTAAATTTAAATTATTAATTGTCTATTTAAAATCGATATCATTTGTAATTCGAACTTGAATAGTGAACTGCTGGAATAAGTGCAAAGTAAACCACTTCTCTATTGAAATAACCGTTCGTAAAAGTACACTTATTCAGACGAAAAACGCGAGAAGAGACCTTTCGATTAGCTTTTCTCGCTCTTTATACGAACAGCTTCTGATAATTCAAAAATATACTAACTCACCATGCTTTGATATTCTAACCTCATATATTTACATGAACTATTACCTTCCTAGCGAAGGGTATTCAAAACTGAAAGCTGACAAGAGAGTCTTTATAACAAAGTCTTTCTTATCAGCTTGTTGAAAAACTCAACTTATATTTACTTAACTGTTAGTGGTTAGGAAATATTTGTAATATCTTATTTCTTAGGCCAACTTACTTAGCAATAGGTCCAATTTTTGACATGTTGTGTTGCAACACAACGGTTAGACACGTCTGTTCTTAGACAGACAAGTATCATCATCGCCTTAATTATCGAAAAGGATCAAGTTCTTTCGCATTCAAGAAATTCCGTTCAATTGTCTGGCTGCAAAGATACTCTAGTTTTTACTACTTACAGTGCTGGTATTGATACAGATATGCCTCTTGTAAGGCTCGCAATATGTCGAATGATAGTCCGCTGTAATTCATTTGTAAAAAAGATTCGGCACGTAATTGACAATTGATATAACCATGTCTAAGCTTTTGTTACCCAGATTGATCCTGGTGGCGTAGGCGAGTTTGCACCTCATCGGATAAGGACATGCACCCATCGATTCCACATACGTAAATCGTTTTTTTGAGGATTCCGGTAACACAGCTTTTAGAACAGCGATATTCCATTACAACAAAATTCCGTTCTTCCGAAATGTCATACACTCTGTATCGAGCGTAGCGACTTTAGCAGGAAATGGCTTTGGTTCAAACCTGCATCGTATCGGGGGACTTTTTTGTATAAGAGAATATCTCTACTCTCAAAGAAAAAGACCTAAAGGAAAGCACAAACCGAAGAAAAGCTGCCGAGGTTTCTCGGCAGCTTGAATGATAGATAATTTTTTTATCTACCACTAGCAATATCAATATTCGGGATAAGGTAAGGGGGCACGATACAACCATCCGGAATATGTCGCTCCTCCATAATATATTTTTGAGCGAACTAGATATCCTCGATACTGGTATCCGTTTTGATTAGAATATACAAAATATTTATCGAGCACATTTCCACCTTTCCATATGTCCTCAACATAAATCCTATTTACTGGAGTTGCTTGAGTTACGAATGCTTCGGAGTTGTAAGATCCTGTAGTTGTATAGTTAGCTAAAGCTGGAGTTGCAAAAAACAGCCCTGTAACTGCTAGAGAGATGACTATTAGTAACTTAAATGAATATTTCATTGATTTTCCTCCTCTAATAAGATTAATTTTGATAAAATGCATCTTACAAACTGGATTCAATCGTCTTCACTTAATTGTTACTGAACCTTCTATCAAGGAATATTATGAGGGAAGCAACGCATTAATGAAATCCTCATTTTACACAGACCCCCTTTTATTACATTTACTTCAGTAGTTATAATAACATAAAAAATTCAGAATATACAGAAATTATTATTATTAGAAAAATTAACAAAAAGTGCGGAAAATTAATAATCATGTATAAATAAGTAAGAATCTTTTCTTCTATTATATATAAATTATTAAACTTGCTTGAACAACTCTGCAGCTTCGCACGAGCTTTATCAAATCCGATGTGGCATCGGGTAGTGAAGTTCTCATTTCAGATTTCAATTTGGGAAACCAGGAAGCGCTTTAAAGAATATTCGTTTGGAAATTGCTTTTTGCGCCTTCTGTATTTTTTTCTTTCTTGTTGAAATATTCAATCAAATCGGTCGAATAGATGCTTCGCCAAATGGATCTTGGGAAGTCGTAAAATGTGAGGATATGCATAATCGCCTCCACTGATTTCGTTGTTTGGGGATAGGCTGTTTTCCATTTGTCGACAAAGGTTTTCAGCGCTTCTTCGCCCAGATCTCGACTCTATGCCCGGCACACTGATTTGAAGTCTTCACAGATTTCTCTGCAGTTAGCGACACGGATTTTATGGGAGATGTTGCGCGACAAGTGGACGCAGCACACTTGATACTTGGTATTCGGAAAGATAGCGAAGATGCAATCGGTGATCCCTTTCAAGCCGTTGGAGATAAACAAAAACATCTCTTCGACACCACGCTCTCTCAAGTCCTGGAGTATTTCTTTCGATCCATCATCCCGCTGGACGCCAACGGTAATATAGACGGCTTCTTTGAAGACCGTGTCGCGCTTGAGGGAAATGTAAGTTGCATGCAGATAGACACAAGCATAACTTTGATCTAACGGACGAGATTTAAAGGCTTCGTCATATTGGAAATAGTTTGCGGCGTGTAATTATGGCCATACATCTTCTCGATCAGATTCGAAATCTCAGACATTATCACGCCTTTTTGAAACATGTGGATGACAAAGGACTCTGATGTATCGTTTGAGAGTTTGTATGGAACGACCGTCTGTTGGTTGAATTCTCCATTTCAGTCACGCGGAATCGACAGATTTACATCCCGGCACGCCGTATGGAGTGTCCGAGTGCAGACACCATTCCGTTAATTGCCGGAATTGAAACGATACGGTCATATTTTTCATAGTCCAGGAAAGCTTTCAGTTCCGTTCCCAGGTGCATACGAAAAATTTCGGAGATGTCTTCTTTTTTCACTAAATTTTGCACAATATCTGTTGTAAACTGAGTCATAGAGAATGCCTCATTTCTGTGAATTGATTTTGGTGACTTAACTCTACAAGAAAAGATCTTCCTTTTTCTATTTATTCATTTACACAAGATATTTTACGCTCTGTTTGTTATCAACTATCATCTCTATTTAGACTCTCTCTAATACATTCTTGTATCCAATTATCCAAAGAAACGCGGGCTTTTCTTGCCACATTATTTAGAGCCTCGTAAGTATCTTTGTCCAACTGTATCTCGACTACTTGTAAGGATCGAGAAAAAACTAGTTGGTCCTCTTCCCCCCTAATTTCACCAAAAATACTGTATTGATTTAATAAATTAACGGTGTTTTTTAATTTTTTAACTGGCAAAATATAAGATCCATTTCTAACCGAAGCGAAAATCTGATTATTATGAATTTTTGCATTGAAATTTTCAATACCGCATACACTATAAAGAGTATCCAAAACTAGAGGGAATTTTTTGTCTGTTAAAGGCACTACTAAATCAGTGAAAGTTTTATTTTTTTTATGAGAAATAGGTGATTTATGAATAGAGTACTTTGGGATTAAATTAAACTTTTTATTAGCTTCTACGTATGTAACAAAATTATTTTTATCTACATAGAATCCCATCTTTCCACCTTCCCCTTCAATTAAGCGAACCTCTTGACTTCCGTTAAGAAGAAACAGTTGATAATATGCTCTATCCATATGTGTGTAGTAAAGATAGTTCCTTTTAGGTCTGGTAGATTTTTTTTCTTCTTTTAAATACTGTATAATTTTCTGCTCTTGGGACGATGTTATTGCATATCTCTGTCTATTAGCATACAAACTAATAGGGACTTGTTTTACATTTAAATTTAATGAAGTCACTATTTCACTAACTGTTCCTGGATGGATATTTAGCTCCTTAGCTAAAGTAGAAAAAGATTTTCCCGCCGAGTCAAGAACCTTTTTATCACGAGACAAACGATCTACGTCAGCCTTCTCAAACCGAACTCCGCTAAGTTCTCCTTCTACTTTGCGTTTTAAATAACCTCGTTTTTCATACGAATAAACAACTGCAATCGAACAATTTAATAAATTAGCAACATCTTTAGCTGAATAAGATTTTTTCATCTAATCCCCCTCCACTGTATCTCAATATTTGTTAAAAGAAATACCCAAAAGAATTTTCATCTACTATTTTTAAGACAGAAAGTATGGAAGAGTACTACTGAAAGAGAAGCTGCCTCCTTTGTTTCATAGGAGACACAAATATTGTGAATTTCAGTACTTCTATACAATAGGGTAAGAGAAATCATGGCTATCTTCTTACCATCACAATGCAAATGATAAGTTCCTATACTATCTTTTTGAAAAAGATAGGTACTATCATTTAATTTGAAAGAATAAGTTCCAGCTTCCCACAAGGGACTAAAGTGATGAATTAGTGCTGTAGAGCTCATAATATAATCTGTGATCCTCCAACAGTTTTTTAGAAATGAATAATGAATACTATATAAAGGTCTACCTTTTTCAGTAGATATTTGATAGGTATAGAAATAATTTAGTAATAGTCTTGAAAGCAAGAGCTTATTAGGAAATTGGTAATTATAATTTTTTAATAAGAAGAGAGTCACATTCTGTTCATCAACAATAGGTATCTCCTGTAAAACATTAGTTGAATTAGGGATAATATAAACAAAATTTTCCATTGGTAGTGACCCCCATATGCTTCAGTAAACAAGTTTAGTAATTCTTTTTCGATTGCTGATATTGTCTCGAACTCATCCTCAGTTAAAAGGAGTTTCTTCGGTAAGTACTCACACACTCCCTCCTCAAACCATATTCCGTTTGCTCGTTCATCTCCATATTTGTCTAAAAATAAAGCTGAGTGATGAATAAATTTGTGACCTACTATTGTAAGTATGTGATTCTTGGAAAGTTATTACATCCGATGTTATGTAAATCATGCCTATATTAGTAAATGAAGGAATTGTCAGATCAAAAAAAATAGATGTTGCTACTTCTGCTGAAGTCCAAATCACGCGTTTTGGTTTATCTACTAAGACATACTCTTCTAAGGGTAATGGGTACTCGTTTAAAAGTTCGCTAAACGCTGAGTAATATCCTGGTGCTTTTCATATCCCTCTATGTCTTCAAAGGCATAAGTATGCATCATTTACTAAACTCCTACTTATCGCGATATTTCTTCGAACATATAAAAATTAGCACTTCTCAAATAAATCAGATACTCACACTTAAACATTAACATAATTAGGATAAGGTTTTTTAGGAAATAAACCGTTCGTAAAAGTACACTTATCCAAACGTGAAGAAAGAGAAGAAGTTGTTTAACTTCTTCCCTTCGGGTAACTATTGCACGTTTGGTGAACCGTTTATAAAGAATCCCTCACTATCTTAGTTATTCTTCTCTAAAGGAACCCATATCTGCATTTGATACTCTTTAGAATCAACAACTTTGTGAGGATAGAATTCTAAATCAAATTTTCCTGAATAAGTATATCCGCTTTCTGGAAAGAATTGCTTCCACATATAATTCCAAGCATTATGTATTGATTCTGGAATTTTTCCGATACATGGGATAATGGCAAATGTAGAGGATTCTATCAGAACGACTTCAACAGGAAGCTGTTTAACTTTATCTGGATTTTCAACTTCCCAGCCTGCCATATACTTAACCTGTCCATTGTCTTGCATGTCATAGCAAACTCCAAAGCTTTTACCACTGCTAAAACTTATTAAATCGTCCACTAATTCAGACTCGGATAGCTGCTTCCAAAGTATTGAGATATCTGGACTGTTTACTTTTGTGTCTATGGAAATACCAGCGACATAAAAAGCCGGAAGTGTTTTTATTTCTATTGGGAGGTCGTTTCCTCCTTCGATAGATAAATTTAATTTTAAAGCATTAAAAAGGTTCATGGGAGCACCTTTGCGGACATTTGACGGTGTAGCTCCATGTTGTTTCTTAAAAGCAATCGCAAAAGCGTCTGGCGACTCATAACCGTATCTTAATGCAATATCGAGAATGCTATGTTGTGTCTGTTTTAATTCAAAAGCGGCCTTCGTTAAGCGGCGTTTTCGAATGTATTCAGATAGTGTAACGTTAAATAAAACCGGAAAAATCCGTTGTAAAGAACTGCCACTGATATTGAGCCCCTTACAGAGTTGAGTGTAATCTACCTCTTGTTCGATATTTTCTTCGATACGCTTTAATATCTCTACTAAATCATCCACTCTGCACACTTCCTTTTATAAGCATCATATCATTATTGAAATACTTGTATTTACCTTCATTTCTTGTACAGAAAATGACGGGAAAGAACTGATAAAGGAGACTAAAATGAAATGTGGAGGTGTTCTAATGGATTTATTTATTGGGGATGTACCGTTATGCTACACTAATTCAGTTGCGATGGTATTGAAATCACAGGGGTATCATTATCAACCTGAATATCTAGAAGCAATAATGGTGATGGGAAATGGAGCAAGTTTTGTAGATAAAAATTCAAAACATCCATTAGTCTTCTTTGATAATGGATTGCCGGATTTATCAATTAGTAACTGTTTAAGCATTTTGGGATTTAATTACGAAGAATTCTACTTACCGAATTTTGATGAAAATGCCATTGTCCATACTAGGAAGAAGCTAGAACAACTTTTGAACAATGGTTCAGTTGTTGTAGGTCCATTGGATATGGGACACTTAAGTTACAATCCGAACTCTCTAAATCTAAGCGGGGTAGATCATTTTGTTTTGGTTACAAAACTAGAAAAAGATTTTGTCTATTTACATGATCCTGCAGGATATCCATGTATGAAAATGAGATTTGGAGAGTTTGTAAAAGCTTGGAAAGCAGAAGCTATTCATTATAAAAGAGGCTCATTTTCAATGTGGGGGAACTTAAAACGTATTAAAGAACCAACTCCACAAGAAATATTTCACGATGTATCTATCATTATGAAAAAGCGTTATGAGCAAGGATCCACAAAAGTAATAGAGTACTACGCAAACTCTGTTAAAACAAATGGATTAAATCAACAGCAACAAGAAATACATCAGTATTTTAGTTTTCGGCTAGCTTCTGCCAGAAACTTATACTTGAGTGAGTTTCTTAAAGGCTTTGACTTAACTAGAGCTGAAATTAAAAAACAACTGTCTATTTTGTTCGGACAAGCGCACTTGGATAGCATGGAAGAGGATTATACTCACTTAGCAACTACACTTATGGATATTGCTAAACTAGATCAACAATTTAGAACGTTATGTCTTCAATATAAAGGAGTATGATATTAGTGGATAAAATCATTGAAACCGAATTGGGAACTATACAAAAGGTTGTTGTAGAAAAAATGCAGTTTCTTTATACAGAAGTTTCGAATGATATAGAAAGCCAAAAGAAAACTTGGCCAGAATTTGAAGCACGTTTCCCCTCTTTAACCGGCAGAAAAATGTATGGGCTAGATTACGGCAAAAGTAACTTATACCGAGTTTGTTCCCTTGTTCGTGAAAGCGATAATGGAGAAACTTTTGGATTGAATCAATTCGAATTTGAGGAAGGAACTTATATGCGATTACGACTCAAATTTGAGCCACCAGAACTATATGAAAAAATTGGTCCAGCTTATACGTTATTGATTGGTCAATATGAAGGATCTATAAATTGGAATCTTCCGCTTATAGAACATTACAAGGCAAAAAATATTTTAGATATTATGGTGCCAGTTGCAAAACAATAACTACAATTTCATTAGTCGTACTGCACTAATAGAGACAATGAGTCGATATATGAAAGAGTTATTTAACAGAAAGAATTATAGGTTTATAAACAGAAAAGCGTTCGTAAAAGTACATTTATACAAACATAAAAATAGGAAAGAAGCTATTAAGCTCCTTTCCTTCCGACAAATTCATGATATGTAAACTACACATGCTTTAATACTTCATCTTTCATATGTGGACTACTACCTTTATATAGTGTTCAGAGGTCGGAATTAAAAAACACCAAGATTCTCTCGTAGAGTCTTGGTGTTTGCCGTTATCTTTTAAATCCACCTTCTGAATTTATAATTTGACCTGTAATCCAAGAAGCATCGTCACTAACTAAAAACTTTATCGTTTTTGCAACGTCACTTGGATCTCCTAATCGACCGAATGGGAACATCGGCTCCAAGTATCTCTTTAATTCTTCTGTTATCCATCCTGTATCGGTTGGTCCCGGATTCACAGCATTTACAGTGATTCCCAACGGAGCAACTTCAGCCGCCAAGGTTATTGTTAAGGCATCGACTGCGCCTTTTGTAGTTGCATATGCTAATTCTCCTGGCATAGGTCCCTGAAACTGACCGGAAGTAAGATTGACGATTCTTCCCCCCACTTTTTTCTTAAAGCGCTTTGCAAACTCGCTACTGAGTAAGGTAGTCGCTCCAATATTCACTTTATAATGGCGATCCAATTCTTCAGCAGTCAAATTCGAGTAGTCATTGTTTGTTGAATATGTCGCATTATTAATCAAGAAATCAGGCGCCCCAACATCCTCTGATACTTTATCTATAAATTGCTTCAAAGTATCAAACCGAGTCAAATCTAATTCCATACAAGACACCTTTACCCCTGCTTCCGCTAATTCTTCTTTTAGTCTAGCTGGCTCGGTTGATTCCATACTCCAAGGCATACTTTTATCGTATTCTGTCCAATACGTAAAAAAGATATGACAACCATTTTTCACTAATTCACGGCAAATAGCAGCACCAATTCCTTTTAAACGACTCGCACCCGTTACAATAGCTATCTTTCCTTCTAACTGGTTCATTCTAATTTCCTCCTAATGAAGGCCACACAAAAAGGGTTTTTAGGAGATAAAGTTATCCCTTTGAAAGACGGAGATAAAACTGTTCTGTCTTTCAAAGATTTCAAAACCAAATAATGGAGACCTTGAATGATTGTAGACAGCAAAACAAACCCTCTATTTGAGAGTTAATCTTTACTATCCATTTAGCAAATCATTACAAGTTTTTCCACATTTGAATCTTTACCCCCTTTTCTATCTCCTTGCTTTTAACTTTAACAGTAGAGGAATTTTTTTTCAAAGATATTCATAATCTATAGTGAAAATTAAAAATACTAAAAAACTGGATAGATTTAAGCGTTCGTAAAAGTACACTTTTACGAACGGTTTTAAAATAGCCGAAAATCGCTCAAAAGTACGTTCGTAAATGTATCAAATGACTTTACGAACGTTCGCGCAATTACATATACTTTTACGAACGTTTATGGGGTATAATTTAAGTAAAGAAACGATTTATGAGGTGAATTATGGAACATCGCAAATTTGGCTACATACGTGTCAGCAGCAAAGATCAAAATGAAGGACGTCAATTGGAAGCCATGAAAAAAATGGGCATCAATGGACGAGATATCTATTTAGACAAACAAAGTGGAAAGAACTTCGAACGAGCGAACTATCAATTATTAAAACGAGTTATTCGGAAGGGCGACATTTTGTATATCCACTCCCTGGATCGGTTCGGCCGGAATAAAGAAGAAATCCTCCAGGAATGGAATGATCTCACGAAAAACATTGAAGCCGATATCGTCGTATTAGATATGCCGTTACTCGATACGACGCAATATAAAGACAGCATGGGGACATTCATTGCGGATCTGGTTTTGCAGATCCTATCGTGGATGGCAGAAGAGGAACGGGAACGTATCCGGAAACGTCAGCGTGAAGGAATCGAATTAGCCTTACGAAATGGAATTCAGTTTGGCAGGCCAGCAGTTTATGTTTCAGATGAATTTAAAGCGGTTTATAGAAAATGGAAAGCTAGAGAGCTAACAGCAGTCGAAGCCATGGAAGAGGCTGGAGTTAAAAAAACTAGTTTTTACAAATTGGTAAAAGCGCTCGAAGAAGAAACAGCTAACACTTTATAATAGAAGGATTGTTTTAAAAGTATAATTTATATCGAACAAACACTGGCTTTTATCTTGTTAGTAAGAAGGAAAGCATGCATGTAAAAAGCCTCTAACTGTTTTTGGCAAGTAAAAAATGCAGTGAATGGCAGTTAAAAATGTCGCTTGCCAATGCACCTTTTTCTACTTGTTCAATTTTGCAGTAAAGACTCTTTCATCCGATGACTCGGTCCTTTAAATACGACCAGATGGGAATGGTGAATCAATCGATCAATCACAGCTTCAGTAAGAATGGGGTCACCGAAAACATGGTTCCACTCCCCAAACCGTAGGTTTGTAGTGATAATCAGGCTATTTCTTTCATAACACAGACTGATAACTTGGAAGAGAAGTTCGGCTCCTTGTTTATGCAAAGGGATGAAGCCCAGTTCGTCTAAGATCAGTAAATCCAGTTTTTCAAGCTGCTTATGGAATCGACCAATTGTCCCTTTTTCGTGGGCATCTAGGAGCCGATTGACCAAGTTTGCTACCGTAAAGAACTTGATATTTTTAGCGGATGACTGAATGGCATTCAGTCCAATCACTGTAGAAAGAAAGGTCTTCCCAGTGCCCACGCCTCCGTAAAATATCAGATTTTCTTTCTTCGATAGGAATTCTCCCTCTAAAAAATAGTTTCTCGTTAGTCCCTGGGTATAATCAATTTCATCCCATATGAAAGGTACCGATGGGACTTCTGGAAGCTGTGATTGACTAAGTAGGAGATTCGTTTTTCGTTCCTCTCGCTGCTGAATTTCTTGTTCCATCAGCTTGAGTAAGAACTCTTCATTCGAAGTAGCTTCTACCTCATGGTAATGCTGGCGAATCCAGCTCAACTTTAATCTCTTCGCATATTCCTCAATCAGTGGTCCCATTAAGAAGCACCTCCTTTGTCAAAGAGCTGATCGTAATTACTTGCGCCTCTTACAATTGCCGGCATGACAGGAACTGAACCTTTACGAATCTCAATTTCTTTCCGCACGCCTCGCCCATTGATCAGTTGATAAAAGACCTGCTTAATTGAGTCAACCGAAGGATGGCCATATTCAGATGCGAGGGAAAGTGCTTCTGTCGCAATGGAGAAATCATGCTCTTTTAACAACACCGATAGAAGCCGCAAGGCTTGTTGCTTTTCAGGGACTGTACAAGCTTCCAAGTATTGTTGCCAATTTTGCGGGAGCTGTTCATAGAAGTCGGTATACTTGATTGCCATTGGCCGTTTGGCCATTAAGTTTAAGTAAGGCTGCCATTCCATTGATTTTTTCTGGTCTCCGTAAATGCGTACATGGCTAATGATTAATTCTTTCTCCGGCGTCATGATGTCGATGCGGTTGTAGGAAATCTTGGCCAACACCTTGCCTTTCGCAAAGCGCGGGGAAGTGGAATAAAGGCGATTATCCACTTTTAGGTAGCCGTACTTATCGGGCTTTCCTGACTCATACCGCACACATTCAAAGACTTTTTCCGGCAGTTGGAACAGCGCTTCTTGGTCTTTCAGATAAAGTGCCGAAAGCTGTTCTTCCTTCACGTAATGCTTTCGGTCGCGATCTTCTTCGGCTAATTGCCAAAACGTACGATTCAGGCTTTCCAAATCGCTAAATGGCAATTCTGGCAATAAGAAATTGTTCCGCACGTACTTGACCATAGCTTCTACATGTCCCTTTTCATTGCCACTCGCTGGATTACAGAATTCTGGGGTGAATCCATAATGGAAGACAAAGCGCTGAAATTCATCCGTTAAGACTCTTTCACCATGAGGCAAGATTTTCTTTACCGCTGGCGTCAAATTATCAAAACGGATGGCCTTCGGGACACCGCCTATGTAATGAAAGATTCTTTTCAGCCCTTCCAGGAAACACTCTCGATTCTGGGATCGGAACACTTGAAAATAAAAGGTATTGCTATAGGGAAATGAAAGAACGAGATAGGGAAGATCGATGACCTCGCCATTATGTATGAAGGGCGCTTCCCCAAAGTCCACTTGTGCTGTTCCTGGCTTAGCCTCCAACGGCAACGCCGATTCGGCAGCTTCCCCTAGCTCTTTTTTACGCCGGCTTACATAATCACGTACCGCACGGTACGATCCTTGAAAATTATGTTCCTTGACCAGTTGATCAAACATTCGCTTGGCAGTGCGTTGGAATTTCTTCTTTTTCTTTGAGTCGTCCAACAGCCACTGATCGATAATCGGTTTCGCAGCCCCCATCACTCTAGCTTTGCGACGCTGTATTTGCTTTGGTTCGTTCCAGTCTTCTTTATCTGCATATTTCTTAATCGTTCGGAAATCTAGTCCCATCTGATTCGCCACTTCCGAATATGTGCGCCTTTTCAGATTTACTTCTTGTCTGATATAATTTACGTCAGTCACTGTTAACACTCCTTATACCTCCCTGTAATTGTTAGCCCAATCACAGAGAGTTTAAATGTATGGGATGCTGTTGACAAGTGACTTTTTTTGTTCAAATAGCCTCCAGTGAGGCTACATAAATTAACTGCCAAAGACTACATTTTTAGAATGCCATAAACACTCTAACGAGAGTTAGAGGCTTTTAGTTTGAAATTGAAGTGTAACTCTTAAAATTTATTTTCTTAGTCGTGAATTTTTAAATACTAAAAGAGTTTAAAATGTTACTTCTTTTACTCTTCCCTCAATTAAGTTAGGGGCTTCTAAAAAGTAGACTCTAATATCTGATTTTTTATAGTCATTCTTTTTGATAAACAATTTCAAAAAATCCAGACTATGGGTTGAGAATAGCAATTGCTTATTTATATCGCCTAAAATATCACACATAGTATACTGATTAACATCATCCATATTTTGTATAGGATCGTCTATTGCAACAAAGTCTAAGATTCCTACATCTTGAGAATCATTGGCAACCAAAAATATTGCAATAGCTAAAGTATTTAATTGAGCAGAACTTAAAGTATATCTTGCATTCATGAACTCTTGGTTACCATTATTTTTTTTATAAGGAATGGTGATTGTTAAACCTCTTTTTGAATCATCTGAATTTTCAGTTAAAAAATGAATGTTTCCATTGGTCGTTGGCATTGGGTTTAAGTACCTGTAATATTGTTGTATTTTTGAATGTGGATCGTTTAGAAAATCTAACGCCTGTATTCCAACCTTTGCAGTAAGTCCTTTGATATAAGTATCTAACTCCTCGCCTTTTTCTTTCCATGTTTTGATATCCATAATAAGTTCTTTTTCTGTTTCTTCATAGCTAAGAAGTCTCTGTAGGCCTCCTCTCTTTTCATTTTTTTTAATACTCAATTCTTTTATCTGACTTAATAATAGGAATTTGTTTTCCAAATTACTAAGTTCATTCTTTAACTGCCTATTTATAATTGCAAATTCTTTATTATTGTGTGAAAATCCTTCCAATCTATTAATGCTTGAGATGTGCAAAGAAACGATATCACGATCTTTCTTTATTAATATTATGTCTTGATTGATTTTTTCAATCAATTTATCAATTCTCCGAATTTTACGATATAATGAATTTTTCTTGAACTCCAGTTCAACTTCAACTTCCCCTTCACTCTTTTTCAAATTTAGATTTTCTAATAATGTTTTAAAATCGTTCTCTAAAGAAGCAAGTTTCGATTTTTCACCAATAATCGCCTCTATACTCTGAACTTCTTCTATCAAACCGTTTTGAATTTTAACAATTTCATTTTTACTTTTATTAAATAATTTAAGATCAAATTGTATATTTTTTGAAATACTGTCTAAAGTATTGAGAGCATTTTCAAATACTCGTGTTAGTTTTTTTAACTCTAAAACATTTTTTTGCAGATCTCGTCTAAATGCTGACAGCTCATTTTCTATTTTCTCTTGCAATTCATAGGCTCTAACTACACGAAGTTCTAGATTAGTAACTCTAGATGTCTGAAGAGTAATGTTGTTCTGTATTTCTTTATCTAAACTGTCTCCAACATAACTAGAACATACGGGACATGTTCCATGTACATCGTTGCTTTTTACATAATTGGAGATTCCCTGTAAATACTGAATCAGTCCCTGTAAAGAGGAACTAGCATTGTTTTTAGTAAGCCATTTTTTCAATGATAAAATTAACTTTTCTCTACTTCTAATTTTTCTTTCTAAAATATTTACTTCTTTTTGAATTTCTTTATTCATATCGGGTGTCTCTTTATATTCTTTTTCAAATTTATGATAATCATCTATGTAGAGTAACGTAAAATTTGCTACTTCTAATTTTTTTCTAGAGTTTTTTAATTTTTGTCGAAGTTCTTCATTATCTAATTTACCTAGTTCTTTTTTATTGATGTCAGCACGAACTTTATCAATTTCGCTTCTTTCTTTTTCAACTTTAGTGAGTAATTTTTTCTCTTCACTAATTTTTTTAAAAGTTGACTCTATCCCTTTAATCTCTTTTTCAGCGGATAGCTTACTTTCTTCTGCTTTTGCAACTACATTTATCTTAGAATCATATTTATCGTCCAAAATTAATTGCTTAGCTTTTAAATCATTATACTCATTGAACTCTAAAGGAATATCCTTAAATACACTCAATATTTTTTTGTTCTTTACTATTGCTAGATTTGTGTTATTTACTTCTGCATCGATCATAGTCAAGTTAATGTCTTTTTTAATACTTTCTGATTCAGATTTTTCAAGACTTTCAACTATTTCACTTATTCTATTTTCAAGCTGAATAGATTCTTCTCTATCCGCTATATGACTCTCAATTAACTTTCTATTATTATCAAGCTCTAGCCCTAAGCTTTCATGTGTACTTTGAATAATTGAATTGGTTGTTTTTAAATTATCTATAAAGTTAGTTACCTTGTTAATTCCCATAATACTTGCTAGAGAATCAAATCGATCTCTTGGGTTACTACGAATAAAGTTAGTGATTTGATCCTGTGATAAGACATAAGATTGTTTGATTAATTTCGCGCCGTTACTTTTTTCTTCTTTATACTTAGATAGTTCTTTTTCCACATTTTTTTGTCCTTGGGTTATCAAAACTCGATTTTCGCTTTCGCAGTTATAAAGACTTACACTTGTGTATTTGCTATTCGCCGTATATTTTCTAAGAAGCTGATAATTATCATAATAAAGTGAAACATAACACTCAGGCTCTAAATCTTCTTTAGCTTTATTATTTATACAATCATTATTGCTGAACCCAACTTCTCCATCTTGTGTTTTAAAACGCTCAATCTCATTTGTGATACACCATTCTATTGCATCAAAAAAGGTGCTTTTTCCATATCCATTTTCTCCATATAATATAGTGATATTTTTGTCTAAATTAAAACTATACTTTCCACAAAAGTTACGAAAATTATAGATTTCAACCTTCTTAATCCTCATGATATCTAGCCTCCTTCAAAATTTTCTTTCCTAATGTCTCTCTTAACTTTTTATAGGAGACTTTACCGCCAAATTGAAGAGTTAGCTCTTGCACTAAGATTACTAATTCTTTAACGTTCTCGGAACCTTGATATTCATCTTCTAATATTTTTTTGGGTTTTACGTTTTCTGAAATTGTATCATCTAAAAATGGAATCCTATTAATATCTGTTTCACTATAAATAACATATTTTCTTAAGGCTGTTGTATCCTTTTCTACGGTTAATATTAAATCAACATTTTTTTCTATTGATTCCTCTGGACAAATTAACATATAAGAATTCCAAATATTTATTCCCTGACTCTCCGCTAGCTTTTCTCTAACTCTCATGGTGTCAGTAATTATATCTTTTGCTTCAACATCACTATTGTACGGCTTAACAAATACATTAATATGTTCTTTACTAAAAGCTACTACTCCCAGAGCTGCAGTCCATTCAAATTCTTTATGTAAATATTTACAAGAATAAAGTCTATCCTTAACCAAATTATATGCTAGCAATTATTATTCACCTTCCTTATTTAATTCTTTCCAAAGTTCAATCAGTCTATCTTTAAAAATTAAAAAGTCGTCATTATCTTGTCTGAGTTTTGAAGACTTAGAATCAACCACATACCAAGGGATTAGAAGAAATTTGTAATTAACTTCATTCATAGATTCTTCAGATCTACCTATTTCTGGAATTATTGGTTTTTCTAAAGAAATAGTTTCCATGTGACTATTCGTAAAATTTACGTCATCGAATCTATAATGTAAGCCGTGTATTATAACTTTATTAGCTGTATTTACTCCCATTAATAATAAATCAGCATGTGAACTGCCATGAAGTCTGGTGATTATCCCATTTAGTTTTTTTACAACATCTTCATAGTAATAGTCATCTTTAATTTTCAGTAACGTTAAATAGTGTCCTCCTAAAGAATCAACAACTTTCTTTGCCAAAATATCTTTATGTTTTGAAGAAAAATAAACTTCTTCGTTTATGACGCTCAATAATAATAAAATCACAGTTAATGCATAAACAGATTCTTCTTTAAGAGATTTGTGCATTTTAACATGAAAGTCTATTGACTCCTCGCGCCCTTCATAAAATCTACTTATAAGTTGAAGCACAGTTCCTCCTTCTTCAATATAATTATAAAATTTTTGTTTTACAGATAGAGCAATCTGTTCGAAGTTTTCAGAGTGCTCTGGCTTAGAATTTAAAACTTCGTGCAGAATTTTATCGAATGCATTATCAATATACTTTTTATTACCAGCAACTTCGCTAAACTCTTCTGAGTATGTTATTGCCTTTTTCAGCAATTTTTTCTCCAAACTCATTGCCCTTTCTTGGTCAATAAACAATACTAATTTATCATCTCTTTCAGAACAATTAGCAATCATTTCACCAATAAGCCAATTAATATCGTCGTCTACTATAGTTGCTCCAGCTTCTGTCTTAAGCTTTTTACTTAACAAATCCCCCAACCTTGTGCGAATAACGTCTCTATAGCTACTTAGATGATCTCTCTGTTCTAAAATTTGCGTTCTACCTAGTAATTCTTTAACAGACATATTTACATGACTCTCATAATCAAATTCTTTACCCTCATTATTGAAAACAGGAAGGGAAAGGTGCTTTAAAAAGGGGTCGTCATCTTTTATTTCAATATCTGAAAATAGTTTATTCTCCCTATAATGGTTTATATTTTTAGTTTCAGATTTTTTCGGCATATGTACATGAAATGCGAAGTTAGTAATGAGTTGAAATTGTTGTACTATTTTCGGGGAATTTTCAAAAATTTTGGCATTTAAGAATAACTTGTCTAACCAACTATCATTAATTTTTAGGAGACCTTTTTTACCGTTTTCAAAGACGAATTCTTTGTTTGTTCTAGCGCACAATTCACTTGTATATAATTGAACCGGATTTTGACTAGTTTTGACTTGCACGAAACGTACACACGATTGATCTTGATCTTCATCTTCCTTACACAGTACGATATCGTCATGAATTTCAAAAGCCATAAAACTCCATTTACCTTCAGCCAATTCAATAATATAATCAATTGCTACGAGAAACTGATAATAGAATCCAAATAACGCATTTCTTCCTCCGTCTTCTTTAGGAGGTGTGCTTAGTAAAGTTTCGTATACTTCTTTAACTTTTTCGTACGGTTCTTCACATTTATCTCCGGCTATTTTATTTTTTAAAATATGTTTTTGATTTGCATTCAATCCACTTTTTTGAAGTTTTCTTTGTATGAGCTCTTGCTTTATTTCAATATTTTTTTCTGGATTATTATCTATAGAAGTTTCCAATTTCATAACCCCACCTTCCTTTTACTTCTAATATTAACTTAATTTAATGTTTTCTGTTCTTTCAGTCTCTTAAAACAATGATACTATAATAAAAACTCCTTGTTATAGACTCTGAGTATGGCATGTGTTTTAAATTCTTATTTATATCATTCTTCATTAAATCTCCCAGTGAATGTCGTTTGATTTAAAAAGTAACTAATTGAAAATCTATACTATATAAAGGGTGTCATCAAATAAGAATGTTGAGTTAACATATATATATAATAAACCTCAAAATCCTTGTACTCACAAGATTTTTGAGGTTTATTATTATTTACAATATTGCTTCCGCGAAATTTACTAAACTCAAATGATTTTATCGTAACTCGTCACCTAAGGACACAACGACCTCATCAAGCACCTTGGTCCACTGACGCTTCATTTCTGGACCATATTTTAAGGGGCTGACCCCTGGGTTAACCTTTTTGTATTCAGCAAACTGTTTACTCTCTAGGATTCCGCGAATATTGGGAATGGGCTGCGTCCCGACTACGTATTGAATGGCCGATAAATGCAGCTCGCTTTCTGAGACAAACCACGTGTCCGCAAATTCCTGAATTGCTCGGTCAAACGATTGCGTGAAGAAGCGTCGTTTCACCACAAACACATCTTCATTTTCATCCACTTCACCCGTATCGATCGCATTCAAAATCCCACGGTATACTTCTTTCACCACAGTTGATTTGTTGAGTTTTTGTAAGGCTGCTTCAATCTCTTCACGGACGTCTTGGTTATTCGCGGCGTATGTTTCCAGCAACAAGTTGATATAAGCCGAATCGATGTCGTATGTTGTGCTCGCATTCTCCCCATAAAACTCAATCTCGGAGAAGTCTGGATCGGGTTCATCGCCGTCTCCCGGTTCTATGTCCTTCATTAACGAACCTTTCACCGTATTGTACGTTCCGACATAAGCTTCTAGTGTTTCAACTTGCTCGCGTAATGCAGCGGATTTCTCCATATCGTCGTTGTAATCATCGTAGGTCACCAGGGCTTCGTAGGCGTTACTCAACTCTTGGAAAGCTCCGATAAACTGGATACGCTCTTCAATCGGTGAATGTTCGTCGATTTTCGACGGATCTGGCACTTTCGCAATTAGTAATTTGTGTGCTTTTTTGAAGCGCTTTTTCGACTCGTCATACGTTGGGTAAACCAATTGATTTTCTTCTTGGGCTTCGGAATATAACTTCGTGGCAGCTCGCACATTCTCTTCCATCGTCACAGGTTTTCGGAACGTCACAATCAATCCTTTGGTCTTTCCAGGGTAGGTTCTATTAGTTCGAGAAAAGGCTTGAATTAGATTCGCGTAACTCAAGTTGCGGTCCACAAACAAGGTTTGAACCGTCGGTGCATCAAAGCCCGTTAACAGTCGATCCACGACGATGACCAGATCCACTTGCTTCCCGACCTGTTTAAATTCTGCCCGTTTCCGTGCTAACCGGTTGTTGATATCCCCATTGTAGCGATTGATGTCTTCAATCGACCATGAGGTGTTGTAGTAGTCGTTGTACTCCTGAATAATGTCCTTCATTTCATCTTGATTTTCCTTCGAATCCTCTTCATTTTCTTGCAACGAATAGGTAATCGCAATCCGCGGAAAATCAGGATCTTCAATCGTTCGTCCTGTTCGAATCGGATGCCCTTGAAACTCCTTCGTCATCCAATTTGGATCGGCAGTCATCTTCTTAATGGCTTGGTAATAGCGCTTGGCCATCTCAATCGAACTAGTTGTGAGGATCGCTGATTTCTGAGGACGCCCATTTTGAAAGTCGAATTTTGTATAGGCATTATCCGGACGGAAAATTTTGTGCAGTACTTTTTCAATGTGTTCGTCTTTTTCATAGAAAGTGGCTTCCAGATACGCTTCCTTTTCGAGCCCATCCATCTCGTCAATGTAATCATTCAGTTCGTTATCGCTGAGCTCTGAGAATTTTTCTTGTGGCCCCAGCTGACTGTAAATGTAATTACTAAGGGACGTCGGTTCGATTGTGTCTTCATGTTCCACTTGAAAGCCGAGGACCGCACCATCATCAAGGGCATTTTTAATGGTGTACGTATGTAGTACTTCACCATATTGGTCATGCGTCGTGCGCGCCAAGCGACCCTTGGCTTGCTTTTTGTTTTCTTCAAAAATCGGTGTACCGGTAAAGCCGAACCATGTGGAATTGGGGAAGAATTGCTTGATGCCTTCCATGCCTTCAGCACTTAACGCTCGGTGGCACTCATCCACCACAAAGACGATGTGTTGACTCATCAGCTTGTTAAAACGCTGGGATCCTTTGTCGGCTTCTTGTTTCTCGGCATACCGCAACGCATTTTCTAGCTTTTGCCGTGTGGTGATGATCACGGTATTCGAATTGGCACTCGATAGTAAGGTATCGCTCAACTCTTTGGAACTTCCTGTCCCGACGATTAAGCTGTTCGATTTGGCTGTACCGGACGAAATGCCCGTATTGAATTCAGAAGCAAATTTGGTGAATTCCGAGGTCGTTTGACTATCCAAGTCTTTCCGGTCAATCAGCATCACGGTGCGGTCGATGCCGGGCTTACGGGCAAGAAGCTTGGTCGAGACAAAGCTCGTTAACGTTTTCCCTGAGCCGGTAGCATGCCATACATAGCCGGATTGATGTTTCACTGCTGAGGCGAACAATGCTTCGATTGCGTGGATCTGATACGAGTGCAGGACCATGAGCGCTTTGTTGTCTTGGTCTTCACTGACAATCGTGTAATTCGCAATCAACCGATGCGCATCGGGAATATTTAAGACTTGTTTGACGAATTCATAGAGATTGTCTACTTTTCGATTATCTTTCGTGCGCCAGCTAAAGAGAAATTTCTTGTGCATATCTTTTGGCAACGCATTCGCAAAATAACGCGTAGTTTGTTCATTTGAAATGACAAACAACTGAAGCGTGGCAAAGATGTTGTTTCGGAACATGCCTTCTTCTGCGTATTTTTTAATTTGATTGTACGCTTGGTACACACCGTCTTTGGAGGTGGCTTGTTTCAATTCGATTTGCACAATCGGCAAGCCGTTAATTAACAACGTGACGTCGAATCGGCGATCACGTCCATCGTCGTCCACTTTTTGTTTCGCGATTTGATGAACGACCTCGTACGTAGAGATGCCTCCCCCGATGTCTTGATTGGAATACAAGACCAATGACAGAGATGGTAGGGAACTATCTTCACGCTCCAAGGTAATGCGCGCAATGCCATTCTCTCCTTTGAGCCAGCGCGCCGCATCAAAAGGCGTTTTCGTTTTCGACAACAGTTCGGTTTTGATGGTCTCGAATTCTTGATCGGACAGTGGGTGTTCACCAAGTTCCGCCAAGTTATTTCGCGTAATCTTCGACCGTAAATTCTGCCACAAATCTTCTTCGGATTTGAGGTCCGGACGATAATTCCACTGATTATGTCCTTCGCCGAGGACTTGAATCAAACGACGCTCAACTTCGACTTCATCGGTATGTCGTATCGTGGTCATGGGTTTCCTCCTTTTGGTTCGGTTAGACGAACATTTTTTGCAGGAAGGCTTTTTTAGTTTTTTTTAGGGCGTCGAGTTCTTGTTGTTGGAGCGCAATTAATTCGTCTAATTGTTTAAAGAATTTACCGATTTGAATTTGTTCTTCGAGATTAGGTAGAAATAGATTCATCTCTCCTAAAACCCTTCCTGAAATCTCTTGAAAAGTTGATCCTGCCGCATTTTTCAAAGCGTACTCCTTTATCTTAGAACCTAAAGAATATACAAAATAAACATCGTAATCATTATTGATTACCAAAGATTGAAAACCTTGGTTAGTGGCTGCATCTTTTTTCAATATAGCCATATCACCAATTCCCGCACGTGAAGTAAACAAAATTGTTTTATTAGCAGGTAGTAATTTAGCAGAACTCTTTTTTAATCCAAGTTCAGTTATTTTTCGTTGGCTACCGAATGCATATATTTCTTTCCCGATTTCTGTAGGTGAATACCAATCAATATCGCCATTCCAATATTCGCTCGTCCCTGATTTTGGCGTGCCTCCACCAATAATCTCCACTACTTCATTTAACTTGTGCAACTGCCATCCTTCATTAAACCCAGGAAAACGAAGTTCTGGCACAGCATCTCCATCTTTTGGGAACATTTTTTGCAAGAAGCCTTGCTTAGTTTGTTTGAGCGTGTTGAGTTCTTGATGATGAAGAGCGATTGTCTCCTCTAATTGGGTAAAGAACTCACCAATTTTATTTTGTTCTTCAATAGTGGGAATAAAAAGTTTGTATTTTTGAAGCACATTATAGTAAAGGCGGACTCTAGTTCCTCCTTTCTTTTGCATATGAGAAAATCTAGAGAAGCCTTTAGAATAATTTAAATTTCTTATAATAAATTCATCATTCGCTTTTTCGTTAGTTGTGAAGACCGGATATTCTTTACTAACTAAAATAGGACTCTTCATAATATTTTTATTGAAATGAAATGTTGAATCGTCTGACATATGACGATAAGTAATATAGTTTTCTGGAACAAGATGAAAGTCTAGAGACGTATTAATACCACTGCGCTCACCTTTAAAATAATCATTTTGAAGAAATAACCCTTTTCTTGAAGAAGTAGCAATAGGATAATCTGATCCTTTTACAATTTTATTATGTTCTATTAGAAGCTCTCCTATCTCAACTTCTTTCCAATTTTGTTTAAACTCATTAAATCGAATTTTAGGAGTTCTACTTTTCACGTTTAAACACCTCTAATGCACCCTTAATCCACGTAGTATTTTCTTCGTCATATTGTAGAGAAGAAATCATCTCGTAAAGATCAGATTCAAGTTTTTCTTTTTGTTTTCGAATATCATGAATGCTCGCACCGATTGTAGCCATGTCAGTAACTTCTTCTTCTTCAAAAGTGTCTACATATCTAGGGATATTTAAATTGAAATCATTTTCTTTAATTTCTTCAAAACTCGCTACATGAGAGTACTTTTCAATGCTTTCTCGGTTTCGATATGTTTCTACAACCTTATCGATATTCTCTATCGACAACTTATTCTGGTTCTTTCCTTTGATGAAGTCATTGCTTCCATCGATAAACAGTACGTCTCGTGTTTCTCTATTTTTCTTCAAGATGATTACGGTCGTCGGAATCGATGTACCAAAGAACAAATTCCCAGGCATGCCGATAACAGCATCAATACTGCCATCTTCCAACAATTTCTTTCGAATAATTCCTTCTGCAGCACCCCGGAACAGTACACCATGTGGTAACACAATTGCCATCGTTCCCGAGTCTTTCAAGTGGTAAAGCCCGTGCAAGAGAAACGCAAAATCTGCTTTCGACTTCGGTGCCAATTTTCCAAACCGGTTAAAGCGTGAATCGTCTAAGAACGTATCGTCTGCAGACCATTTCGCTGAATAAGGCGGGTTCATTAACACCGAATCAAACGTATACGGTTCATCTGTGGGCCAGTCCTTGTTCAATGTGTCGCCATTGCTTAAGCGCATATCTTCTTTATCGACCCCATGCAAAATCAAGTTCATTTTGGCCAGGTTAAAAGTTGTCGTGTTGAGTTCCTGTCCGTGGTATTTCACATTCTCTGGATGATGGATGTAGTTCCGGACATTCAACATTAAGGAACCGGATCCCATCGTTGGATCGTATACGCTGAATAACTGTTTATCTTCTTGTCCCATCGCAGCAATCCGCGCCATCATGACCGATACTTCATGAGGCGTGTAGAATTCCCCGGCTTTCTTGCCAGCTTCTGAGGCGAATTGGCTAATCAAGTATTCGTACGCATCCCCAATGACATCTCCGCCGTGTCCTAATAGGTTAATAGGATTCAATTTCTTGATGACTTCTGTAATCGTGATGTTTCGTTGCTGTGCATCGGATCCCAGTTTTTTAGAAGTTAAATCCACATCATCGAATAAGCCATTGAACTGGTCGTATTTTGTCGACAAGTCAATGAAGGCTTTATTAAGGTCGTTTAACTGAAATGTGTTTTGTTTCGCTTGGTTTGTCAAAACATTGAAAAGGTACGCAGGCTCAATGTCATAGCCCAAAGTGTCGACCAAGGTTTCAATCAAATCACTCTTGATATCTTCATCAGCTAATAATGTCTTATATAATTCTGTTTGCTTGTCTGCTGTGTAGTATTCTTCTAATGATTCCTCTGAGAGTTCCACCACTTTTACCAGTAGTCGATCCGAAAGATACTTATAAAAAATTAGACCTAATAAATAGTTTTTGTATTCTGATGCGTCCATTTTGCTGCGTAAATTATCTGCAGCACTAAATAATATTGTGTTTAAGTTACTCATGTTCTATTCCCCACTTTTCTTATCATTGATGAAGTCTCTAGCTGATATGTAATTATCCGAAAGTCGTGCTTGTACTAATCCTTTTTGATCCTCATCACTCCCTATTCTAACAGTAGGAAGCAAGAGCATACTAATTCTTATGCTAACAATTGAAAGTCTATTTATTTATGCTCAAGAGTTTGATCAGAGCTAATTTGATTTAGTTCATCTTCTTTTATGCATTCATATAGATAATCCTCTACTGTTTTAACACAGTAACTATCCTTCCTGTATTGAGCTGGCCTGACTTTTAATAAAGTCTAATTTCATCTAGAATCTAACGGTTTCTTGTCCAGAAAAAAAGAGAAAAACGAGAGAGAACTAAATTAGTTCTCCCTCGGTCACGTTCTTCACGTTCTGCTCATACAAAGGTCTGAAGCTAACCTCACAATTCTTCGTCTCTGACTATAAGGTCCACCGGACATGGAGCTTTTTCTGCATAACTTTTTTATGCGTATTTTAGGATTATTGCTCTTTATAAGTTAGCAGAATGCTATCCTCTTTCAACACATTTACAGAAATGATTACGATATTTTGGTTTGCTTCAATAAACTTCATATAGTCTCTCATCGCTGAATTAATCATACCCTGCTTAAAATACTCGGTTTTATTCATAATTATAGCTCCTTTCGCTCTTTGTCTAACCGATTGAATAAGATATCCGCTCCTTGAGGGCTTAGAACCAAGCCTGGCGCAAATTCTTTATTCGATTCGGACATTTCCCCTGTGATTACACAAGCATGAGTGGTTCGATATCTTCTCAAGTTGATAAAATCTCCATCCATAAATATTTCAACCGGAGCGCCGATATCCATATTGGTGATTTTACGAAGTTCTTTGGGGATGACGATTCTTCCTAGTTGATCTACTCTTCTTACGATACCTGTACTCTTCAATTTATTCCATCCTTTATAAATATATTAGTATTTCAAATTTTTATTCATCGTCATGTTTATTTTCTTGGTTCAAGAAAATGTTCGGGTCAACAATCTCTAAATAGTCATCAAAACAAGGCTCGCAATAATATTCTTTTTCCCAGAAAGTATAGGATTCACTATTTTTGATTCGCTTATTGCAGGCCGTGCAACGAATTAGATATAAAATCTTCGCCATAGATTCCCCTCCGTTCTTGGTCTAGTTATTCTCTGTTTCGAATCTCATTCGCCTTCTCGGCCAGTGCGTTTTCAATCCAATTTTTAAAAGATAACTTATCATCCTGGGCTGCCTGTTTAAATAAAAGGTAATCTTCGGGTTTCATATGGACTTGAACGCTTTTCTCCGTTCGACCAAAAATCCAATGATCATTGCGCATTTCCAGTTTGCCATTAATAATGTACTGCTGAAGAAGTTTCAAGGTGTCATCGTTGGTTTGGATTGTGCGGTACTCCGCATTCCGAACGGATGCGACAAGTTGGTCGCCCACTATATCCGCATTAAAATTCTCTACTCCACAATTGCTATAGAGGAAGTCCAAAATTTCATAGAAAGCTTTCTTCCCAATCGGGACCGCGATATCAGTGAACCCGTTTTGCCCTTCGCTTTTCTTTCGATGAATACGGTATAGTGGCTCGATATCAAGTGTTCGGATGGCTTGGACGTAGGGGATAAAATAGCCATTTTTCAGTTCAAATCCAACTCTTTCCTTTCGGTCTGTCTTTAAACGAAGCTTCTCTTCCCCGCCCACCAGGAAGGTTTGGTACAGCGCCACATCGAATGATGGATGAAACAGATGGTTCTTTTTCGCTCGTTTCGTTGTCTGCTGATTCAAATGAGCCAAAATCTTCTTTTCAAATTCAGGTGTTATCGCATAGCGCATCCGTGATGAATGGGGATTAGATGGCACCATAGGAACTTGTAAATTCAAGGCTCTGATGATTTCTCTTATTTTCGAAGCAAATACGCCCGCTCTTCTCGCCAATTCGGAAATCGTGATCCCCATATCGTCCAACTTCTTCTTTTCCTCGACTAGAAGCTCTACGCCTTCTTTTTCATATAGAGTAGTCCCTTTTAAGCGGTGCGGGTCCTCTATCCGCTGTAAGATTTGCCTTTTTTCGTACGTATAAATAGTCGGCACTGTCACATCTAATAGGTCTGCAATTTCTTTGAGTGTATATCCTTCTCTCATGTATTGGCCACTCCGTATTTTCTGATTTTCATCGCCTGCAGTAACGTATGGAACAAGTCATGATCTAGCGAATTAGCAAAATCAGCAAGGGATATTTCGTAATCTTGACCGAATAGGTTACCGGCTGCGCGCGCAATTTTCAAATAGCCAGTGCTGAGGTCCATTTCTTCGAACATCTCCGGCGAATTAAACCCGTCTGCTCCAAAGTAAGGGCGCATTTTTTCATAAAGTTCGCTGTCACTTGTAGCGATAAACGCAACCGCTAGATACTCGTGGCTCTTCTGTTGGGAGCTATTTAACTGATCGACAACCAGCTGGAACAACTCGTAATGGGTGTCGGATAAAAATTGCGGAAATCGGTTCGATTCCGGTCGGTTCTTGTCGTTTTCGTTCGACGGATCATGTGACATTAAGATCTTCCTTTCAACTGATATTCGTAGTCGTTGGCAATCAAAGTGGAATGAGTTTCTTCTATATAATAGGGTGTTCCTTTTTCGTCTGTTTGAAGGGATTCAAGTAGCGGGTACATCCCTTCCTCATATCCGCTCATTCATTCGTTCTGCCGATTTTTTTCAAATCCACTTTTCACCCCAAAACCGTCCGCTTATTTCGACTGTAAATAAAGCGGCTCTCTTTTTGGGTTGATTCAGGATAAATTCCAATGCAAAGCAAAATAAGTGATTTATTTACAATTTTATTATAACATACTCAATTTAAAAACAGACTTATTATTTATTGAAAATAAATAATATTTATATTTTATAAATTAACTAAACCATAACAAAGGGACTGTTTGTTGTGGTTAGTTATTGATAAGGGTAAAATAGGTAATAAATATACTTTTTGTTTTAACGGATTCTAAAATAAGGAAATGGAGAAAGTGGTGAGCATTTTGCAGGAAATCAGCAACCCAAATTCACAGGCGGTGATGGAATTATCGCAAGTGTCGATGAAGCAGCTGCAACAGAAAAAAGATGCGGCTGAAAAAGCGAAGGAAAATCCCTTTGCCGATTTTAATGATGTGGACATGCTTGCTTGGTATATCCACGAACAAAAACACGCGAACCAGGCAAACGATCGCTCGATGCGAACGAAAAAAGAATACGAAAGAGAAATCAGGCACTTTATCGCCGCGATCCTGTCCCACACAGAGGCCATAGACGTCGATATTGACGAAATCCGTGGGCAATCCCTTTTCAAGTCGTTAGAATCGCGTCACCTGCGCCGGTATCAGGAGTGGTTAATGACCGAAAGCCCCTATGTGTTGGAGCGGGGGCCCTACAGCCCGGCGACCATTTCTCGCAAGACGACCATTTTGAAGTCATTTTTTCGTTATCTTTACCGGGTGGGTTATATCCAGGGAGATATTGCGGAAGGGCTGCGTATCGCTTCTGTCCGGAAAGATGACCGGCCGGATCGTGACTTGGGCCCGCAAGATGTGGTCAAGGTACTGCGGAGTTTCCGGACAATCAATCATCCGGTGATGTTCAGCATTGTCCTGGTCCTTACAGCTACTGGGCTGCGTAACGAAGAGCTTTGCAAGCTAAAAGTGAGCGATGTCAAAAAGGATCGGATCCATGGAGGCTACTATTTAAATGTCGTCGGTAAAGGGAACAAAAAGCGGCAGATTCCGTTAAAAGAGAAAGTGTACGATAGCATTCGGGTGTACCGGTATGCGCGTGGCCTGCCTTCCCTAGCTGAATCAAGACTCGATGCGCCTTTATTTACGACGAGTCGTGGGACCGCCTTCTCTCCTTCCTATCTAATTGCTTATATGACAAAAGAGATGAAGAAAATCGATTCGGAACTCGAAGACATCGAAGTCAAACTCACGCCGCACGTGTTCCGCCATGCGTTTGCGATTACCTCTCGTTTAGGTGGTGCGGATCTATTCGATATCATGCGTTCGCTTGGCCATGAAAAGATGGAAACCACCATGATTTATTTAGAGAAGGTTTTTGCGAGGGAAAAAAACGCGGTGAACCAGTGGGCACCTGATGCATTGGATGAGTTTTTATGAAAGGGGGATATAGATGATACGAGGAAATAAATTTTTCGCGAAAGAAAATAAAGGTAAGATAGCCGTAGCCATAGCAGTTATCATATTAATTCCTGTGATTATAGGTTTACTCTTAAATATTCCGTTAGGTGGTTACACGATCGGTTCGGAAGATTCTTGGGTAGGTTTTCACGGAGGATATATCGGTGGAATCACCGGAGGGATAGTCGCGTACTTTATTGCAAAACTTCAAATCGATACAATGAGAGCCGAGCAGGAAAAGGTATTCAACGACAATTATTTAAGAACCTTTTTGAAGATAGAAAATTACTTAGAAAAAACAGAGTCTTTATTAAATGGTCATGAGTCAGCAGTTAATAAAATGCTCAAGCACATTCTTAGCGAAGAAGATGCCAGTTCGGAAGATAACCCTAGTACAAAAAGAGCTCAACTTCGATCATCAGAAACTTCACTTCAAGAGTTAAATGAGACTTCATTAAAAATAGAAAGTTTTGAGAAGGTTTTAAAAGAAATTCCTGCAGAGTATATTCCGATTGAAGTCTTCAAAGATTTTATAAACCTAATTGAAATGCTTGAGAAATTAAAAAAGGATGTCCAGAGATTTGTATCACGTGGAAATGAAATTCTAACTCTCCGTAGTCCAGCTCTAACAGGTGAAGGAGTAAACGCACGAGCTTCAGCAACTACCGAGCAACACATTATTAAAGACCGAAATCAGGAGTTGCTTCAGGATTTCTTCAAGTACCAGAAAGCAATCAAAAAGCACTACTCAACTGAAGCAAAAGTTAAACAAGTTATCAATAAATAACTTATAGAAAAGAAATTTCGATATAAATGAAAACGCCTCTTATACTTTATAGTTTAGAGGCGCTTTTTATTGATTAAGTTTTTTTCTGCTGATAGATTTTTGGTAATTCGTGAACCTTCAACCGCTCCAACGAATAGAAGCACGCTAAGCAGAAACAGGGCGATAACCTTCTGTTGTATTTCCATGAGTGGTTCGGCATTCGAGATGACTCCTGGAACCAACAATAGCAAAGTCAGCGTGGCTGCCGCGATGAAAGTCGGAAACATATAAAACCAATATATTCGCTTCGGGTGCTGCGATGATCGGTCTTTTACTTTCTTCAAAGCACTTTCCATCATGAATGGTAGGAGCACTAGAATCATTACGTTGAAAAGAATCATGCTAATAGACATTACTAATTCTCCTTTAAGTGGCCAGTATCGGCTTATATAGTATTTAATCGCTATCGATGGAATCAAAAAGAGAATCCATCGTATTGCTGAACAAATCTTCTGCTGTTTCTTGTGCCTTTTCTGCAATATCTTCGCCAATTCCCTGCAAATCCGGAGTTAAGGTTGCTTCATTAAATCCGATTCCTTTATCTACATAGCCCTCGATTGACCAAATGCCCACGCCACTTTTTTCCGCTTCAGCTTCTAGCTCTTTAAGCTCTGGTAGGTATCGTGTGTTTGGTTCATTAACGTATCGGATCATCGCATAGCCATTCTCCACAAGGTAATCTTGAACCCGTTTTCCATCTACATAGATGTAAGCGAGATAGCGGCCATATTTATCTTTTATATCGCCATCATCAAATTCTATGGTTACTGATTTATCTTGTAACAAGCCCTTAGCATAGGAACTGGATTCGTCCCCATAAGGCATACCTGCTTTCTCACCAACACTTTCTGGAGTATCTACCAGCAGCAATCGAACGGTAATTTCTTCGCCTGCAGTTAGCTGAACGCCATCCCTTAATTTTCTATCCTTCGAGATGACAACATTGTATGTATCTCCGTCAGCCAAGCTACTAATAACACCCGTAATTGCCTCTTCATCTACCTGCGCCGTACTTGATTCATAGTTTAACGAAGCGTTGTCCGATTCAGCGGTGGGTACGGTACATCCTGAGAGTAATAAAGTGAATATAGCAACGATAAGAATTTTTCCCCTACTATTTTCGAAAAACTTCATTTAGATTCTATCTTTCCCAATTTGTCGAGAATCCTCTGGTAATCATTAATGACTTTCTTAGAAAACCTATCATCTTTATTTCGCTCTTTATAATCGCGAACTATTTTATCTTTTGCAAAGACCATTTGCATGCGTATTATATTCATTTCGTGAGACGTCATTTCCATCATAATTTATTCTCCCTTCCATGAAAGAATCTGTTTATAGCAGGTCAAAAAAGGTCATCTGTTTCTGCATTTCAGTATTCTTAGATTCCTTAATAGGAGTAGCAAGACAAGGTTTATAAGTGGTCGTTTCTTTAATGATTTCATGAAAGGAAACGCACTTAATGCGGTGGCCATCATCATCAGGTTTATCTAATTCGACCTGGACAGGATAAAATTCGTTTTGAATAATATGGAGCACGGTGGCCCTGCCTTCAAAATCACGTGTTCTAACATAGACTCTTTCCTGTGGTTGCATAAAAGCCCTCCTTCTTGATACTTCAAGCGGTAGGTTTAACCGATAAGCGACTGATACTTTTTATATAGTCCTCATAAGAATAAAATTCGATTGGTTCAGGAAATGCGTTATATGTTTGTAAAATCTCTTCTAAAGCTTGCTGGAAACATAAAAAGTATTGAATATAAGTTATTTGATGATTCTTCACATCATCGGCTTTTAATCCGTTTAACAAAACGGCATTTCTGTAAGGGATTTCTACTACAGAATCAGCTATGTGCCAGCTTACAGCTGCAACAAAATCTTTATGAGATTGTTCTTGCGTGCACAATGATTGTCTTGTGAGTTTTCTTTGAAGATCCATCGTATTGTACAAGATTTCATCTAACAATCCATCAATTGATGTCGCGTCTAGCTGTTCTAACAAATGCTTAATTTCTGAAGTTTTATGAAAGAAAGAATTGATTTCTACTTGGAATTCTTCAATGTACATAAAGCTATTCGAGACTTTGGAAAAGGCGAAAGTTGGGTCATCTTTAGATGCACCTTCCTTAGCTAAAGCAGGATGAGATGATTTTAGAAAACGGTTTATTAAGGATTTCATCAATACTATTCTCCTTTATAAAGTTTATGCATCGTATGAGAAGTCGAATACGGTATCTACTTCATACGATTGATGTAATAACTCTGACGTTGCCCTCAATAATGGTGAAGCAGTGGGTAAGTTTTGTTCAAGAAATGCTACTACCAAAGTTAAAAGACGATTGATGGAAGTACCAGTCATTGATTGTTCTAAAAGACATAAGGCCGATATAGACTCGTAATGATTGGGCTCATATTTTTCAATTAGAAAAAAGAGATAGTCTTTGATATTGGTGTATTCTATTTGCATTGAAACACCTCTTTAAAGAAATTCAATATATTGATTTGATTTAATGACCATTTCCGTTGACTGTTTACCTTTGTGATAATCGTTTTTCACAAGATAGCCATATGCTAAAACCTCTTGCCCTATCAGGTCAGTATCTTTGTAGGTGAAATGATTAAAATGGCGATCAAAGACAATAAGGGAAAAATAGCCTTTATCTGTTCTACTTAAAGTGATATACCAAACCCGCTCTCGTCGAGTGACTTGCTCGATACAACCATGAACGAAATAAGGAACGTCTTCCGCATTGCCGCTCCATAGAGCCTCGTGTGCTTCAGAGTAACTTTGAATCAAATTTGAAATAGGTATTTTTTGCCCCTTAACTGATAGCATAATGCCGGCTAAAATATCGGGACTAACAGTAGTAAATAGCTTTTTCACAGCCTTCAATGAACTGATCGAGGATGGAGTTACTTTGCTAGTCTTTAAAGATTCTTCTACTGGTTCGGGTTTTTTCTTCTCTTTGTCGAGGGGATTGCGCTCTATTGTCTTCTTCTCGTAATCAGGATCAATCTCATTCATGCTCAAGCGAATCACAATTTGGCGGGTATTATTTTCGAGTATACTTTCCTGATATTCCCCCACTTTAGAAACCGTGTCCTGGAATGAAAGTGGCTTAGCAAACCCACAAGCATCTTTATGAACTGAAGCACCTTTACCGCTAGTTTTGAAGTGTGCATTCAAACTCACAGTACCGCGAACGAAAAAGACTGGAACTTTGCATTTTTGATCCATGCAGCAGATCTCAACGCCATGGATGGATTCATCATAAGATTCAGCTGAAACGATTTGATTTTTCTTTACAAGAGCAGAGTGCATTTTTATCCCTCCCGTTTTTTCCTGAGTTCCTTAAAAATAGTATGTGACTTCTTGCATTTTTCTGTGCAGAAACTAGCGTAATTACTGCCAATGTCTAAAACTAAGAACCTTCTACCACAACCAATGCAGTCTTTGCTCATCGTCTTGTTCATCATTTGCCTCCTATAAAAGTGCAATAATATTTGCTTCAATCGCTGGAGCTTGTTCCATAATCGAAGATGAAGATTGCCAATACATAGCAATACCTGCAATGGCGATAGTTATTACAACAGTCGATAGTAGATGCCGCGAATTATTAGCTTTGTGCAATGTGTCCCCTCCTAACTTATGCTGCTCCTAGCTTACCTAAACCTGCAGCTATGGCTCCTGAAGCACCAAATCCATTTGTATGGAAAACAACTTTCGTATTGTACTCTTTACATAAGTCTTTAACTTGATACATAGTTTCGTGCATCAATGCATCGCATAAAACCACGACACAATCTGCATTTTTCACCGATTTACGAAAAGCGCTCTTCACACCGCCATTCCGGACTTTTCCTGGATGAAACAAGATATTGCAATTTTGTTTTTTTCCCATCTTCATGAATGTCTGTTCCTGGCTACCACCTACGATAAATAAAGTGTTTCTTTTCATAATTAACACGTCCTTTTAGTTTTTATTATAAATTAATAATATAACGTTATATATTTATAATCAACTAAAACTTATCTGTTTCTCCTATAAAGCTAGATTAGGGTTGAAGATGGAGCGGGAACAATGATTGTTTTTTTAATTTGAGTTAGTTTCTTCTCAATTTCATTAATAGGAAGTTCTACTACTTCGCTCATTTCTTCGAAGCTAAATCCTTTGGAGTGCATTGAAAGGATGGTCCACTCCATCTCGAGCTCTTTGTGATTTGATACTTGCTCATTCTTCCTAGTTAAACTCGTAGGTTCTTTATATATTCCACCATCCAGAACTAGGTTCATTGCACTTTTAATTTTTTCTAAAGGGGCATTACGCCGGATATAGCCTTTGGTTAATGAACCGTTTAATAGTCTCTCACGCGAATCGGTTTCCTCTTCTTCTACACAGAGAATCGGGATCTCTAAATTCTTAATTTGAAGAAGCTGCTCGACAGTCTCGGTGTTTTCTTTATTAAGAAGAATCACAAGAAGTGCTATGTTTTGCCGGTGATGAATGTTTTTTAGAACTGAAACAGTTTCTTGATTAACGATCGTATGTTGGGGATAATGCTGCGACAATAGCACTTTCAATCGGTTCTTTTTATTGTCCGTTTTTCCAATAACGTGAATTTCCATCTCATCTCTCCTAAAAAAAAGCGCACCCCTCCAAACCGAATATACTCGGTTTTTGGAGGGGTGCGCCCTTTGGTTTAAATTGTCTCTCTATTATATCAGAGAAAAGTATGAATGTGAGCGGTTTTTTACACTTGAGGAAAAAACCACGGGACCAGAACTGCGAGAAACGTCATTAGCATGGCCACATAAAAGAGATTCTTAGACCATCTATTGTATTTAGGATGCTCAATTAAATGATAGTTAAACTTGAAGTCTGCACTTATCCCAATACTCATAACGGCCATTAAGATAGTTGTAGCACTGAGGAAGGCCACACCTGCAGCAAAGAGGATATCAATGTCTTCTCTCGTGTTCATAGAAAGCATAATTATAGGTAATCCTCGCATTAGGAGCAGAATTACAAAAGATGTAAGCATGGTCCCTTGAGCGTATTTCTGCCATTGTCCATTTTTAAAAGCAATAGACAAAATCATAACGAGTGTCCCGACTACAAAGAGAAGGGTGAAAATATCAATTGCCCAACCGTATAATGGCGTACCTAATCCGCTCATATCAGTATATATATTATCCATAAGGGAATCAGACGTTTCAGAAGTCTCGATTGACTTCCCGCTCGGTGGTGACGGTAATTTGGACATTGCACTTACGCTAGAAAGCGGCTGTCCTAAAAAGGTTAGCAGCAGCAATGCTAAGAACCCATATATTCTTTTCATTTTTCTAACCTCTTGATAGTGTGCTTAATCGTCACATCTTTGTTATCCCATAGCAACTCTCCGGAGAAACAAGGAATCTTTTGATTAAAGCTGTAAGATTCTTTAGCTTTCATAAACAGCAATGAACCGAACGATAACCAATCTAAGCGTGCTTTAGGGTGAATAATCGATGGATCTTCTAAAACGATATTGAAATCTTCCTCAGATAACTCTAATGCACAATGCAATGCTTTTAGTTCGAACTTGTGCCCTGTCGCCTCTAAATACGTTACGTTTTCGAGGAAAGGTAAGAAGTTTCTTAGTGGTCGACGAAGTGCTTCTTCAGCGTTTCGAGATCCTGGTATGTCCATATGCATCGCCATTTGCATATTCTCGAAGTCAAACTCACCATGTTCATTGACTTGCAATGTCATGTCCACTTGGCATTGAGCAAAGTTGATGAAGCGTTTAAAGATTATATTGTATGTACGGATCAACTGCTCTTCGACATTACTGAAATAATTCTCAGAAGCTTTCATTGATTCCCGGCCAGTTGCATTTATAAATACATTTCTAGTTTTGGTTCTATATTGGAGAGTAATCTCCTTAAAAACTAATCCTTCTTCGCGCATACCTTGAATTAGTGTAGTTAATGTATCATTAGTCCATTCATCTTTTCGTAGTTTGTTTTCCATCATCCAATCCCTCCTGATATTCCTATAATTAATAGTAAAGTTAGTCTATTTGCATTACAATGGCATAAGCATATTTATCCAAAAATGAAACTTTTATATGAGATTATTTTAAGTTTTTCCACAAAACCACAAATATCTAATTTGTAGCTCTGTGCAAATACCTATAACATTAAAATTTTAAAGATATTATTTTGATAATTTTACAACACTAAGTTGGATATATAGCAAATATTTTCTAAACATTCACTAAACTATCTCGAACTAAATATAATAAACGGGATATAAAGAAGGTCTTTAGGCATAATAAGGAAATAACATACGGATTAAAGACCTACTTGGTGCAGGTCCTATCCGTATGAATTTAATTAAATTGCTTCGTAAAAATCTATGTGTTCATTTTCAAATTCTTCCTCGATTTCTAGAGCAAAATCGGTCGATTTTTGCTGAAGTACATCAACTTGTAAAACATATAGTTGATCACTTTCATCCTGCTCCACTAATAGCGTGAGAATGTCTCCTTTATTTGCTCTGTGCAGCTTGCGTAGGTTCAGCCATGCTCTGGATTCGCCGTCGCTAACATGAATGTAGCTTTGTTCGTAACCCACGACTTCCACGACCCATAGCTGCTCTCCAACAAATCCTTCACCGATCTTGTGGCTGGCTTTTGCAGACAATTGATTGCTCATGCTGACCGGCATCGGTTCTTCTTTCCAGTCTTCCATAGTTAGAAACTCAGACTCGGAAATGATTTCTTCTTTTGCCTCATTTTCCGCAACTTCTGATTCTGCAACTACCTGATCCCAAGATACATATTCCTCTGCTTCCATTTCATTTTCTTGATTTGAAGGAGCAGTTTCCAGGAAGGGAATCTCATCTTCTTCTTTCGAAGAGACAGACGTTGGTTCTGCCATTAAAGCTAAAGCATCAAAGAAGCTCTCATGCTCAGAAGTCAATTGAGATTCTTTGTAGACAGGAGTAAGTTCTTTCTCTGAAATAGCAGGAGCGGCCACCGGCGTTGAAGCCGCTGGCTGATTAAAGCCCCACCCTTTCTGAATATCTTCGTCTGTAAGCTCTTGCTTTGAAGCAATTTCAGCTCGTTCAAAAGTTTTTAACCATTTAGCATGTTCAGTTAGAACGGCCTCCAAAAGCAAGAGCATGCAACAACTTATCAGCAAAATCATGTGTAATATCATTTAATATTCCTCCCAAAATTGGTTTATCCGAAGAGATCGAATGCCCACTGGCCTTCTGCAACCTTCTTCTTCGCTCTCTTTGACTTCGTTTCGTGCTGCGTTATAACAATTGGGGCAGCAGGAACGACGTCTTTTTTCTGTTTTTCTTCTTTCTCTTTTTCAGCTGATTGAGCCGCTTTCATTGGTTTAGACAAGTGGAAAAGTATTGCGCCATCTCCAAAGAAAGCTCTGTCCAATCCAGTTCCCTCTTCTAAATCAACATTGAGCTGTCCATTTTGCAGAGAAAAGCCTGGAACCAAATTTTGTTCAATAAAGGCCATATACTCAGAAGCGTTCTGTAAAAGAGTAGCTTTCGTAGTTTCGCCTTCAATCTCGGCATTTACCCACTGTTTGAATTGCTCAATAGGTGCAGCCTTTTTCTTCTTACCGATACCTGCAAGTAGTTCTCGAGCCCGGTCTGAAGTCTGGTTGATCCATTCCTCTGCAGAACCTTTTAGTGCTGCTCCACCCTTCTTGACGGACTGAATGAGCATCGTTTGAAGGTCTCCTTCATCTCCGAGCATCGCGCTTAGGCCGTCGGAAGAAACGTCTCCATTAATAGCCGCCGTCGCGCGATTTTTTTTGGCAATCAGTTCGGCCATTGTCTCTTGATAGCATTCTTCGTAAGCAAGGTAGAACAAACGGCACTCTTGTTCTTGTCCAATTCGCCATGCCCGCTTCGCTGACTGGTTGATCGTAAAGAGCGACCAGCTAAATTGATAGTAAATAAGCGTTGGCGTACATAGTAAATCTAACCCGACTTTCACAAGCTCTTGTGAAACAATGCAAACGTCATATCCCTCTTTCTCAATCTTTTTCTTGAGATAGTCTGAACGGTTATTAGTTTTAGTCGATGAGGTATCTAAGACGAATACCTTCGCACCGATTTCTTCTAGTTTTTGCTGAAGGCGTGGACGTACGTCACGCTCTGCTACTGAAGAACCTGTGTCTTTGACATAAACAATCGATTTCCGTCCTTCTGCCATTTCTGATTGAATGATTTCTTGCAACTTCGCTTCTTTGGGCAATGTAATGGCCGGATCTAAGTGACGAGCTTCCCATATGAGCTCTCTTTCACCTTCGATATTCTTAGCCACTGCATCCGGAAAATTAAATGGATTATCGGGATAGGCAATGCCATAGTCCGTCATTCGCATGTACAGCTGGTTCCCGTTATCCCAAGAATCTATAGCGTTCTCGAAGCTCCAAATCATTTCATCATAATGTGATTTCATTTCCTCTGTCATGGGCACAAAAATCGTCGGCGTATCTACTAAATCAACTGGATCCGGCCATACATCTTTTAAGCGGACATTAATCACGTTTTGAATGAGAAATTGTCCATAAATGAAAGGCGAAATACCAGGAACCACTTTCTTAGTTGAGCGCCGATCACCGCCCCGTGAATTTGTATTGCTGTACTCACTTGATTCACCTTTTGAAGCATAGGTTGTCTCTTCGATGTTGCCGTACTCTTCATTGAATTTAGTGACTTCTTCATAAGAGAATCCACTAGAAGCCATGTCATTTGGGAACATGCGCCACAGCAAGAAATACACATCTTCTGCTTTCCCTCCGAATAAAGTTCCAGTACCGGCAACAATCTTTTTGGATGCTTGTGCCAGGGATCCTAAAGCATTCCCTTGTGCAGTCATTCCACCTTTAAGCTCGTGCACCTCATCTACTAATGAAATATCGAAGAAATTGTTCATCTTCCGTCGGATATATTCAATAGCAGCAATTCTTCTTGGCATTCCAGTCGCGGCTCCAGGCTTCTTCTGATTTGCTTGAAGGTGGTTGATATAATTCGGATTGTTTTGATGAACCGCATGTAGAATTTTCTTCTCATGTGTTGTCCAGTCCTTAAATCCGTCATATCGGTTTACCACTTTCTTGGACCAAAGCGAATCACCGCAATGGTAGCAAAACGCATTTGCTGGTGAAGCCCCGTTGTTTAAGCGTCTAGAAGTGCCGAAATCGCTACTTTCCATGTTATGTGTAATCTGAGTCACTTCTTCAAAGCCATCTTCATTAATGTGCGTTTGCTCATCTTCAACGACTTGGTGCGGAAGCCCACAAGAATGACAGAAAAATCCGGACTCAGCATTAGCGCCCTCTTCCATCAGTTTCGCTTTCTTGCGGTACGTGACAGCGGGTACAGTTCTAGCGTCACCACGCATCGTTGTGAAGGAGATAATGAAGAAGGTTGGCTTCGTCGGTTTCTTTCTTCCTTTTCTCATCCAGTCACGGTGATAGCTGATTAGGTCAGCACTTTTTTCTATAACGTGAACTTCAGCATCCGGAAGGATTTCTTTAATCTCAAGTGGCCACTTCTTTGTCAATGATGGCGGACACATCAACGCTGCAAAGTACCCTTCTTTCGCTTTAAGCGAATGATAGGCATCAGCGATGGCCGTCATCATTGAAGATTTACCAGTAGACATTTCCCCTTGAATGATCACCGCTTTCTGCTTTTGCAATCGTTTGGCCACAGCAGAAACGCTATGCCCTTGGACTGGAAATAGCTCGCGAGGGTAATCTAGTGTACTTGGAAGTACAGGGTCATGTATCGGGTTATGCGTAGGCTTAAACCGGTCAGAAAGCTTCTGAACCATCGGCTCATTGTATTCCATAAGATAACCGGTTAAATCCGTGATTTCCTCTACCTTTTCGCCCGTTCCGCTGCCAGGGAATTGCAATCTCCGCTCCTTGATCATGTTCTCAATAAAACGGTCAGCTGCCTCTTCTTCTAAATTGATAGATAGTAGAGATAAACCATTTTCAAATAGGCGGTCATCATAATAAACGTCATGCTCCACTAAGTGCTTTTGAAGCATCAGTTCATTTAATACCGGCTGTTCCCATTCAGGTAGAATGTGTAATCCGAACGTAGATCCACCGAGCAGCTGTGAAACCTCTGAAACTGGATTGCTGTTGAACGCCAGGACATATTCGGAGTTATTTAGTACAGATTCATGAACGATAGCGAGCGCTTTTCTATTTTGGCTAAGGGTCATTGGAAATTTGGTGTACTTTCCTTTTTCAGAAGCTAAGGCTTTCTCGCCTTTGAATTCGAATCCAATGGAAGTTTTTTCTCCATATCCGAATCGAATTCCGCTTCTGGTGCCAATGTCGATGGCTGCTTTAAGTGATTGCAATGCTGAATCACTGCCACTAACGATCGTAAACAGTATTTTGTCTTCTCTCCCGTAACCTTCCACTTTCTCAAAAGCCAATGCGTAGCAAAATACTTGGTGCCATGCCTGATTCACATAGATTTCTAATAGCTTCGGGTTTTCATCACTCTCTAAACGATAGGTATTCTTCATTGTTAATTTCCTCCCTGAAATAAAAAATACCGATTGTCTGGTTAGTTGCTTTTTCGGCAACGTGTCAGTCAATCGGCTGTGTCTCTCATCTGATTAAGATGCTTGATTTTGAAGTTCTGTTGTCTCTGCAGCTGGAGTCGGAAGGCTTGTGGCGATCCGTTCAATATCCGCAATGATGGCAGATGCTGCTTTTTGCATGATGGTTCCGTACTTCATTAAGGATTTTCCGCCATCTTTAGACCATCCATTCACATACTCAAAGGAATAATCTGACGTGTCTAATCCAAAGTAGGAACAAACGATAAATGCTACACCCTCTGCCACGCACTCCCGCTCTTCTTGTGTCGAGTTGTCATTGCGATGCAATTGAGAGTGAACATATTCGTGGACCATCGTTTTCGCTTTGTGGTTCACTGTAAGTTTCGGATCAATGACGATTTGATGGGAGGATGGTCTGTAATAGCCATTTGCACCATTTGCAAACGCAACCTCCACACTACAATCATCTTCTTCAGCCAACAGCTTAACCCACGCATAAATAATTTCTGCTTCATCCGATTCGCCTTCAAGTTTCAAGCGTACGTCGTCGATTGGCAGTGGTTCGCCCTCGGTTTGAGAAATATCAAAAACAGGACAGCTGATATAGCCGATTAGTTTTTGTTCTTCAACACCCGTCGTTTCATCTTTTTCCTTTTTAAAGCGCGGCGCTAGTACACGAAGAGATTTTTCACCTTTTCGAACGCTGCGGCCGAGTGTTTTCCAATGCTTGAAGCTCGCAACATACGAAGCATTCGGCATTTGGGCTTGAATCAGCATCGTGTTTCGAAATGTGTAACTGCGAAACATCGCTTGCATCTCCAATAAAGCTTTAAATTTTTCTGGATTGGCCTCGAAGCTCTTTACACCGTTGTCCAAAAGACTAAGTAAGTGGTCGACCTCCTGTTTCTTTTCATCGGCAGATTTTTTTACAAATCCTTTTTTCGCCATTTAATACACCCTTTCCTAAAGATTTTTTAACTTTTCTCTTTATGAGAACGCAAAAAAGCCCCTAGGTTGATTAGTCAGCATAGTAAAAGATACTATGGTTCAAATCAGCCCAGAGGCTTTGTTTATGTCGTCACCGTCGGAACGTGAATACGTTCGACAAAATTAAAAGAAGAGAAAAGTTATAAGCTAAGTATAGCGTAAAAGTTTTGACAATACCATACGTTTTTACCGGTGGGAGCGGTTATTGAGCTGCTTGGTGAACAACGCCCTTCAACGCAAACCCTTCTGCTAAAGCAGTCGAAAGAATGCTGCCCGCTCCCTTTAGACAATCGGCTTCCCCGATCGTACGAACCCATTCCGTTTCGTGATCAATCACGATGACCTCTATTTTGGGCTCATTCGCCTCCTGAACCAAAACGTATCCGAATTCTTTTTCCCCAACCTTTACTGCACATACATAATCAGCTTGTTTCTTTTCCATCTCTTAACCTCTCCTTTCAAAATAAAAAAAGCTCCTTGAAGACACTCCTCCCCATTAAAGGGAAAAATGCTCCAAAGAGCTTGGGTAGATCAATCCAGCGGACACCGTTGTGTCGCTAATATGATTTTATTATAGCAAACGCTTCAGAAGTTGCAAATATCACTTTTAAAAAGCTTCATCATACTATATAAAATGACTCTTACTTATTTTCTTTAGTTTGACTAGTTTTCTCAGATGAAAACGTAGTAAAAGCTGCATATGATGTAATAAGTACAGCCAAAATATCATTAATCCCATCTACGTAGAAATTTAGTTTTTCATTTAGTGTAAAGACTGCAAATACAATCAAGATTGAATACGCTATTATAAAAATCCCCCAACAAATTATTAAAAATTTTTTTATTTTACTGGAAGTAGCCTTTAAAGTTCGTTTTAATGGTTGCCAGCCAACAAGGAGAGAAACTAGTATCATTAATTTCAAAAACTCCTCGAAATACAAATGTGCAACATCACCTACAAAAAACCTAATAATAAGTATAAAAAGAGTATATCCGACACCAATAAGCGCTGCTAAAATAGCAGTTTTCATCAATGAGGCTTCCTTATTTTTTTCTCTATCTAGCACAAAGTGTATAAAAGAAAAAACTAGTAAACCTACAGCTAGTACAAATGCTAAACCATCATTCATACCGTCCATATATGGCCCCCTTTATTTTATTTAATCTTTCTAATTAACATATAGATCTCAATCTAAAGTATAAAAGAGAGTACTATTTGAAGCTACAAATATTAGGAGTGGAATTTGGAAAAAAATGCTCAGTGTAGTGTCCGGCTCAAGAAGAAAGTTTCCACTTCGATGCAGAAAACTTATAACAATATAAAAAGAGAAAAGGCTCTGCTTATAAAAAGCAGAACCTTTTCTTTATGAAAATAGACTGATCTGTTCGTAGTCTTTAGCATTTTTCTTATCTTTATTCTTAATTGGACGTCGTATCATGGCTGGCGGTAGGATCATAGTCCGGAAATGAATTTCCGAACCCCTCACTTCTTGAATGACATCCTCCTCCCATCCGCGTCCAGTTTTTCGTTCTACTGGATCTCCTTTTCTGTATCCCCAATCAATTTGGTTAGACAGCTCCCTAATTCGCGGGACATATTGGTTTCTCTCTTCTAGCTTTCCGCTAGCGGCTAACTCTTTCATTACTTTACTGACTTCACGATACTCTCGAATTAACTCTTCATTTTTCATTATCTATTCTCCCCAATCGTTTTAATGTCTCCCTATTACACCAGTTGAAGCTGCTCATGCGGCTCAAAGGCAAAGAACGGTTCTTCGTGTTGCTCGTTTAACAGAACATCAAATATGGCTTCTAAAACGTTAACGACGATGCTGTTGCCGGCTAGTTTATACAAAGTTGCATTCCGCTTCCCTGGCTTCATCGGATACTCTTTTAACACGTTGTCGAAATCATCATCACCAAAGCCCATCAGACGCCAACATTCCCGCTCCGTTAAATAGCGGTACGGACCATCATCGTTTTTAATGATGCCGGCGTTTGGACAACGATCTTGCCTCGTGCTAATAGTCCAACAATGCGTATCAATTACATCAAGGAATCGATAATTCATATCCTCTGATGCAAACTCACGGATTCGGTTCATCATAGACGGGACCGAAATTTTATACTGATCGCCTATGACTTTAGATTCCAGGAAGTTCTTAATATCTGGAGCGGGTTTCTTTTTCAATTTGGAGAAATCAAAACAACCGCTGCCGAGTATCGAAATGGTAAATACACGTTCTCTTTTTTGAGGAATGCCAAAGTCCATCGCATTCAAGACTTCAAAGCTATTTGTATAGCCGAGCTCGCTCATTCGTATGAGGTACTTATTGAAGGAGTGAATCATGTCTTTATCTAATACACCCTTCACGTTTTCCCAAATGACATAGCGCGGCTTCCAATTCCCCATGTTCTCGATAATTTTCAATGTCTCCCACATTAGCGATGAACGCGTTTTGTCTTCCCCATTTCCGCCTAGTCGTATTCCTGCTCTACTGAAGTCCTGACACGGAGATCCGTGAATCAAAACATCAGGCATTAGATTGTAATTCACAACCGTCTGCGGCTTATATCGAGGGTCATACAATGCGTTGTACGCTCGTACTGCCTTTTCATCTATTTCTACGTAATCAATCGCCTTGTGGTCAATGCCCATATTGACTAATGCTTTACGTGGGGCTCCAATGCCACCGAACAGTTCGAGAATTTTAATCATTAGAAGCACCTCTCTTTTCTGAAGACAGGTATTCGATGACTTCCATTTCAACAAACCGTTCGCTCATACAATCGGAAATCTTTAACCGTATTGGAGTTTGGCTGGTACGAGCTTTACTTAGTCGCTCACATGCATTAATCCAGTGTGTCTTAATGTCTCCCTTTGGAATGGCATTGCTGATGGCCCGAACGTAAGTTGACCATATCTCTACCCGCTCCTGTCGCTTCTCCGGAGTAAGACTTGAATACTTCCCTTCCGTTGGTGACAACAAGTCCGCTGGTATCAATCCGATCACTTCGCATTGCTTCAATCCAGGCATATACTCGACCGATTGCCAATCAGCAAGGTCCGGATGGAATGTCGTTTTTGAATGTTCTTGATAAATGACTTTCTTAGGTTGTTCTTTTTTAACTTTTTCTCCCTCAATTGCATCTAGAAATTCGAATAGTGAATACATAGCTAATCTCTCCTTTAGATTTAATTAAAAAAGCACCGCACTTTTAGCTGATCTGCAATTCCCACAGATACTTCGCTTCAAGCGGATGCTTATTTTCTCTCTGACGGCTTGGTGAATTCCAAGAACCGCCTTTACTGATATGCTTTCGTTTAAAGTTCGCTGCCTTCATCGACGTTCCCGATTCGGTTTCTAGTGTGTAGGTAATGATTCTTTCATAACCCATTGCTTGTGCTACTCGGTAAACGGCTGCATAGAGCTTAGTAATTCCGTTTTTGTAGACTTCTTTAACACAGCAACGAGTGACTTCAAGAGTCAGACCATTATCTTGCATACGCGAAACCGGCCTACCCGCAATGATTACGCCGATCACAATATCTCCATCGTATAAAGCGATAGAAAATTTGTGGCCTTGCGGGGAGATGTGGTGCCGATGGTGAGCATTTACAAATTCACATGCCTCTCTTAATGAAATGGGGCGGGTTTTATACTTTAGTCTCTGATAACCGTATTCTTTACCATACCTCTCTGCTTGTTCCCGGGAGCGGCAACAATCTGTAAGGACTTCATAATCGTCACGGTGTAAAATCCAACGATTATCGCGTTCAATATCTTGGTCGGCTAATACGATATAGTGATTTGTGGATTCCTTATAAAAAACCCAATACCATTCGCTTGTTTTTTCAACCATATTTTTCTCTCCTGTCTCTCTGTAACTACTTAATAGCCTCTTTGAATACTGAAAGTGGTTATCTGTTGATAGAGGTATTCCATGATGAAATTTTCGGCATCTTCATAAGAAGAAGCAGTTTCCGTCAAAGTCGAATAGCCTTTAACGAGTAGGTCTAGTTGCTTCTTTCCGTCCTTTTCATCATCAAAGGCGACAATAATATAATCATTGGTCCTCGCACGATAATACACGGAGTAGTTTCCTTCATTCATAACTTCATCTCTCCTTCTAATAGAATTATTCAATATACTTTCCTCCGATCTACGAATGCGGCACCCAAAAAGTCTGCAGAAACGCAAAAAAGCCCCTGGGGTGATTGGTCAACATAGCAAAAAAGCTATGAATCAAATCAGCCCAGAGGCTTAAATAAAGTCGTCACCTGCGAAACCTAAAAGGTTTGCAAAAATAAATCAAAAGAAAATGTATAACCTTATTATATCAAACTCCAAATCATTTAGGGCAAAAAAATGATGCTCTCTATTTGAGAACACCATTTCCTTTAACTCTATTTTTATCGTCTAATCTTTTTCTCGCCTGTTCATATAGGTCTGCTAGCCTTTCACGATCTTTGACTCGTGAAAAATGTACCTTTACGCTCTTAGCCACGTCTTCTGCTCGCTCATCGTTCACATTGTACTTGAGCTTTACCAAACGGACTAAATTAGCTCTGGAAGGTGGTTTTGAAAGACCGGAAGAGACTAAGTCGTTTACCAATGCTGAAGTTAGAACCGCTGTAACTTTTCGATATTCTGTTCCACGTTTTAACATATCCCGCTTTTCTTCGTTAGCTACTTGTCTAACATCCATTAATTTCGACATACACATTCTCTCCTTTCAAAACCTTATTCTCTTTTCCAATCAATTCCTCTTGATGCCAGTATATCATCCCACTCATGAAAGTTGAATTCTGAAGTATTAAAGAAGAAGCTTTCTCCTTCTTCCACAAATTGAGATAACAGGGCAAGGTCACACTTTTCCATAATCGGTTTTGTTTTCAAATCCTCCAAATCTTTCTCCCGTTTAGAAATAAGTTTGGATAAAGCTAACATTTCTATGGAAGGAAGAAAAATTCTTAAGTTAGTAAAAGCAACTCCATCCATTTCATGATAACGAGTCCCATGTTGAAGATAAACTTCTTGGTCTGGCCATTCAGGAAATACACTTAGCAGCTGAAATACTCCCGACGTCTTGTCTAAGATTGTCTTTAGTTTTTCACGGCTATTTAACTTTTCTACACGGAAATCTATATCTCTTGTTCCACGAAACTCAGCATCTCCCAAGTGAAATAATAGAGCAGCACCGCCGAAAATAGCTATTTCTAATTCCACCTCTTCTGATTCGCAGACTGCATCGAGAACTGCAAGTTCCATTATTACGTCTTCGTAATTCATTTCAACCATATGCTTGCCTCCAATTCCTTGAATTATTAACATTTCTCGTACTTTAAAAAAGCTATTAACGAGTATTCTAATGGTTATTATACTCGTCAATAGCGTACTAAGTTCTATACTAGCTTTTTCACGATACCTTGCGGAGTGATTATTTTAACCGAAACCTCACGCTTGGTTCTCGACTTAACAATATTCGTATGCTCGGTCGATTCTTCGGTAATCACCTTAGAAACCTTTTCCATGCCTTGTACGGCGTGGAGATCGTCGCCGGTACCAATTAATCCATTGACCGCTCCGGACGCAAGCAACAGGGCCATCTGTCCTTGAGCGATATTAATAATTGGTTCACCGCCAATGCTTAGTTTCTTAGGCTTGGTTCTCTCCTGGAAAGCAGCAAACCCTTTATTGCCTTTGATCATTGAAATGAATTCACTTTTCTTTTCAATTCTCGAATAAAAGGTGGCCACTACCGGCTTAGTAGTTGGCACTTGCAGCGGTTCGATCGTTGCGGCAAGTTGTTCAACTGTCATCACTTGGTCCATAACAAAGTCCTCGCTCGAGCAAGCGGTAAGATGTTCGAACATCTCTTTGTTGATGGCCTTTCGTGTTTCTTTCTTTTTGCGACCAATGAAGATACATTGACGAAAATCCGGATAATCTTCGTCCGTAAATCTCGTCAAATGAGATTCTTCAAAGTTAGATGATAGAAACCTAGCGATTTTTTTATCACTGAAACGATACGATGGAATGATGTACATTACAACGCCGCCTGGTGCTAAATAGCGCGTTCCTCGAACCAGTTCCGTGTATTCTTTCCGCTCCGACTGTTCATCGCCATAGCCGACCATTGTGTGATCATATGGAGGGTTTAGAAAGACGAAACCAAAAGCATCATTGGATATGACCATTGATTCGATTGGTGCTTCTACCGTTACGTCTAAATGCTCTTCAGCGATTTGGGCTCTCCGTTTATCTAATTCCACCCCATACGTCTTTACAGTAAACTCTCTCTCTGTGCGATCTTCTGCTAGTTGCTGAAGAATCTTTCCTTCACCACAAGTCGGATCTAAAACGGCTGTATCAGCGGTAAAACTCAATAGCTGCCGCAGGTATTCCCCTTGTCGTGTCGGTGTAGCAAAAAATCCCGCTTTTAGTTTATTTCCAATTTGGCTCATAGTCATTAGTCCTCTCTTATTCACATTAGCGCTTAGTGGCCATGTGAAGCTCTTTTATTTTTTTATATGGATTCTCCCAAAGCTTCGCCAAGTATGCGAAGCGGTTCAATCATTTTGCAATGAAACCCTCCGGGATGTAAGTGCATGATTTTTAATCCGCTCGGCATCGTCATGACGTGAAATGTAGCATCCAAATGCTTTTGCTGCTCTCGGGTTAATGGAACTGGATCTCCCGATTCATTTCGGTCTGCTACAAAGACATTCCCGTAAACAGGAAATACATCTTCGTCGTGGCTCAAAAATAAGTTGAACGAAAGCTGCTCCAATTCAGTGATCAGACCATCATTCAAATGCAAATCGATTCCCATCGACAATGGAATGACATCTGCTCGACCGCCGACAAAGACGTCCATCTCGTGGTCGTTTTGCAGGGTAACTTCAGTCCACTGATTGTCGTTAGGTACTTTAGCAAGAAAGCGACTCATGATCTCACCCCCACATTTGCTCTTGGAGCGGCATTCACATCTATAATCTTGTAGAATTCCGCTTCATTTTTTACGCCAGTCAGTAAATGCGCACGTAACCAATCTACTTGTTCATTGTTCATGCTGATACAATTCCCAAGCTTATCGGTCGTTGCGAAAAACGCATTACCAAAAATCAGACGTTTTTTCTCTCCGTTTTGAATAACCAGACTAAGATTGTCCACGCTGGCATTTTCATACTGTTTTTCGTTAATCCAGATATCAATACCTTCGGCTAATTCTAAACGTTCCAAATGGCCTCCTACAAAACGCTCTCGTATTTCAAGAGTTGGGAGCGGCCAGTCGTTGAATGTCATAGCTCCTGGTCGGATGGTTAGAAATCCTAGTAAGTAGCTCATTCAAAGGCCCCCTTTTCTGGCTTTTTCATGATTTCGAAAGGATCAAAAACCATAAAGAGTTTACCTTCTTCACTTACTACTAATTCTGTTCTCTCTTGGACCCACTTCATTTTTTCAGCAGATAAAGAAATTGTTTCCCCTTGATCGCTTGTTGCTGAGAAATAGATAGGTCCGAATATATTTCGTGTTCTTCCACTTTTTTGTATTAAGCAAAGATTTAATGTATCGGGTGACGAGATAAAGAGATACTCATCATTCACACCTATCTCAATACCGTTTGGCAATTCGATGTAATCTATATTCCCGCCTACATAAATTTGCTTTTCTTTCAGTGAAGGCAAAGACACCAGCTCAAATCCTGGATCTTGTGGTTGTCTAGCAAGAAATTGAGATTCGATTTTTACAGGCGCAATCTCTTCTACAAAAAACGGATTGATCTTCACAATAAATTGTCCCGACGGTGTTTGAACAAGTTCTGAATGACTATTAAGCCATTTCACTTGTTCAGCATCCAAAGGCTTTAGTCTATTGTTTTCACCAATCGCTGCTAAGAGAACCGTTCTGAAAAATGGTTGTGAATCGCCATCATCTTCGACAACTGCCGTACTGAATGTCTCATAAGAGCCTTCGTATTGAGATTGCTCATCGTAAATTAATTGAATTCCCATCGGGAGTACGTACTCTCGGATGTGCTTTCCTACTACACGAGTCAAATCTTTTTCATTATTAATCTCAACTTCTACCCATCCTAGTTCCGCTTCTTTTCTCATTAAAAATGTCATCATTTAATTAGCTCCCTTCGTTCCAACTGGAACGGTAATTTTGGTAAATAAAAAAGGAGAAACCGCATTTCTGCAGCTACTCCTTTTACTCTTATGGCTTTAAAAAGGCAAATCGTCATCTGAGACTTCAAACGCTCCGCTGCCATTGCTATAGGAACCATTACTTGCTCCACTATAGGAATGTTCTTGCGTGCGATTCGATTGATTTGACTGGCCACCATTTGAATTCGACTCTTTCTTACTTGATTGACTACGTGGCTCAAGGAATTGAACGCTATCCGCGACAACTTCCGTGGTATACACACGCTTACCGTCTTGGCCTTCGTAACTGCCGGTTTGAATTCTTCCTTCAACCCCTGCAAGTTGTCCTTTTTTTAAAAAATTAGCCGTGTTTTCAGCTTGTTTACGCCATACTGTCACATTAATAAAATCTGCTTCTTTATCTCCAGCAGAGTTCGTAAAATTACGATTGACTGCCAAAGTAAAGCGAGCAACTGCTGTGCCTGAAGGCGTGTAACGAAGGTCCGGATCTTTTGTAAGTCTTCCAACTAAAACTACGCGATTAATCATGATATGTTCCCCTCTCAGTGAGCCACTCCGAAGATGTGGACTTATGCACGTTCAAATAAATTTACTTTCCGTGGTTAAAATGAGCTTCTTCCTCTTCATCATCCAAAACAAAGAAATATTCGGTGATTCTTTGAAGCAAGCTCTTTTTCTTGTGAACCGCTCCCTGGAAACTCCAGTGTCGATCTCCAGCTAAGCGCCACATGATACGTTCGTCCCCATACGAGAAAGCCATATCGTTTACCATCTGAATCGCTTGTTCGCGAGCATCTTCTTGATTGTCAGAACGAAGTCCGTAATGGCGGATTTTCCCGTCAGAAGTATTGATTTCCATTCGAAAAGTCCGCAAGCTACAATCTTTTAGTTTTGACGTAGAAAATGTTCCTTTTTTCTCTTTGGCATACACCGGATTTTCAACAAGTGAAAATGGATTTGGCCTCACCCTTTTTTGAATGTTGTTCATAAAATTACACCCTTTCCTAATGGTTTTTCACTTATTCTCTTTTTAAAAGAAAACGCAAAAAAGCCCCTGGAATGATTAGTCATCATAGCAAAATAGCTATGTGTCAAAATCAGCCCAGAGGCTTGTTAGTGTCATCACCGTCAGAACGTGTAACGTTCGACAAAATTAAAAAGAAAAATAAGTATGTCTAAATTATAGCTTACCTATCAATATGGGTCAAAACAAATTGAAGAAAATTCATGATATTTCTGTTCAATCATCAACCTAAAAAAACAAGAGCATCGACACTTGGCCGATACTCTTTGTTTACCGATTCTAATCAATTTCCTCTCTTACCAGACGATCTAAATTATCTTAGATGTTGTAAGAAATTAAGCCAATACTTTTTCTTTACGGCTTCTTCTCTCTGCTGCTGGCAGTAAGCCAAGCAATGGTTCTGCAATTCGATTGATTTTGGTAATCGAGTCATGTAAAGAACCAATCGTAAATCGTCGATTTCTCATTTGGAAATTGATTTCTCCATTTTTCATAAGGACAATGCCCACGCCTTCCATTTCATAAAGACCGGGCATACTACAATCTCTGTAGCGAGTCTCTTTGGCCAACTGAATCAATTGTTTTTGTTTCAGACTAGAAGAGATCGTACATTCAACTCCGGTAATCATCGGTTCTAATTTACCTGCGAGGTTATTGAAAACAAATTCGAAGACTTCGCTGCAACCTTCGTAATAAAACCGATACCCGTTCGTTTCTCTTCCTGGACTTGAAAAAGGAACAATTTCTAATGAGTTTTTCTTGTGACTCCATGTAAGAGTATTATTGCGCGTTCTCATGAAGTGTTTTTTCTCTAGGATTTGAAATAATCGCTCGGTCGGTTCATTAAAGAAACAAGTCACTTTAAATTGCATTAGAATTCCTCCTCTTCAATAAAACAACCTCTTTACGAACGTAATGTGGTACCAAAACAAAATAGGCACTCATTCTCTACACCCTTTCCTAAAAGCTTTTTTTACACTATTTTTGGACGAAAAAAAGCCTTTGGGTTGATTGGTCGCACAGCAAAAATGCTATGTGTCTAATCAGCCCAAAGGCTTGTTAAGTCATCTCCGTCGGAGCGGTTATGCTCGACAAAATAATAGAATCAAAAATAGGTATAACCAAATTCTATCAATTTAGGAGATGTTCTACAATGAAGTTCTTAGCTTTCAGGAAATAGAAAGAAACTATACTCGTCAGTTTCAGCTAGATTCACTAGAATGGTAAAGCGCTTTTGAGTGACTTCTTTTAAGATCGTATCGTTAGCTAATTCTAAATAAATTGAAGGACAGGACTCAACAGGTTTCTCATAGAGTTTAGAAACTACCGTTTTAACGCTTGTTCGGGAAGAGTCTCCAATCGGTTGATTCTTTTCAATAACCAGACTAGCAAATAAGAAAAGCTCTTTCCCACCACTGTCAGTCGGCACTATGTTCTTCGTCCGAGTGTATAAGTATTTTTCTATTTGATATGTCTGCATAGGAAAACCTACTTTCAAGCGATGTAATATATGTAGAACAAGAGAACGGGTATGATTTATAGGTTATTATAGTTTATAAAACCGGGAAAATAAGTAGTTCAATTGTTTTACTTTTTATATCTATACAGGGAATATATTCCTTGTTTTCATCATCTCACATTATGACCAGATAATAAAGTAAAAAAAGGCATTGCCAATAAATTATCAGCAATGCCTTTTTACTAATTTGTTCGATAAAAATCAAATGCTCCGTAAACGTCATTTACAATGTTTATGGATACCTGATTTTGTTTAACTACTCCATTTTTCCATTCTGCTTCGAATACGAAGTATGCCATACCAGGAGCCAAATGTTCGTCCGGATCCCCAGTCATTTTCTCATATACTTCTTTTTCGTATACAGGATGGGTTCTTTCGTCCATCACAGACGAAAGTGTTAGGAGATTACCTGTAATTTGTTCCCCAGCAAAGCTTACTGTCACTTTTTCGATGGGATGGTCTGTAACGACCGCTTCCGTCAAGAAACGCTCTCCTGCGTAAAACTGTTCTGGCGTATGCCCAGCTTCATCATGAATAGCTTGCCACTCTGCCGTGTGGTTTACAAACCCTTCAATTTCAAGGGGGATGGCTTCGAAAGTAACAGAGGCCATACCTTCACCATCATTGCTATCAACGGCTCTAACACGCAAATCATATGTCTGCGGAGCAGCTACAAACGAATGAGTAAGTGTATCCCCTGATTCTACATCTTCTACTTTATGGATTTCTTGCCACACGCCGCTTCTATTTTCTTCGAAAACGACTGTCATGGTATCGTCATCCAAATCAGTAGGCTTAGCAGTCAGCGTCACCGTATCGCCTTCATAAACCGTTTGGGGTGCATAAGTTAATGAAACTTCCGGTGGCGTGTTGAGCACTGTCAAAGCTTTCGTGAGCGGTGTAGATGCGCTTCCATCTGAGGTAGTTAAACGAATGTTCCACTTTCCAATCTGATCAAATTCATAAGACGGCGTTTTTTCTTTTGAAAAGTCTGTCCATGTACTTGTTCCAGGAGCTTGATAAGCCCATTGATAAGTGAGTTCATCATCATCTGGATCAGTTGAAGTATTAGCGAACGTCACTTCGGTATTCGTATAAACTGTGGTCGGATTCCATGTGAAAGCTGTAACTGGCGGACGATTCTCTACAGTTATTTCTTTTTCTGCAGAATGAGAATCCGCTCCATCATTTGCTGTTAATCGAATCTTCCATTGACCTTTTTTGTTAAATACCTGAGTTGGCTCACTTTCTTTTGAAAACTCTACCCACTTTGTAGTTCCAGGTTCTTGATAAGACCATTCATATGTTAATTTATCCCCATCAACATCACTTGAAGAGTTTTTAAATGTCACTGAGGTGTCGATGTGAATCGTTTCAGGATTCCATGAGAATTTTGCTTCAGGTGGCCTATTTTGCACCGTCAGTGATTTGATTATGGAATCTGTTCCCGCTCCATCTGAAACGGTAAGTCGGATCTTCCAAGTTCCTTTCTTTTCAAATAAGCGTTCTGGATTCTCAGTTGTAGAGAAGTCTATCCACTTAGAAGTTCCAGGTTCCTGATAAGCCCAAGCGTAACTGAGACTATCGTTGTCGAGATCTGATGAAGCATCTTCAAAAATGACATTCGTATCGTTATAGATGGTTGCAGGATTCCAACCAAAGTTTGCTTTAGGACCGCGATTTCCTACATTCAACACTTTCGTTTTGGAATGAGTCGCGGCACCATCAGAAACAGTTAATCGAATGCTCCAGCTGCCCTTCTTGTCAAAAGTTCTAGAAGGTTGTTCATCAGTCGAGAAGTTTTTCCATGAGCTACTTTCAGGCTCTTGATAAGCCCATTGATAAGTAAGCGAGTCTTTATCAACATCTGAAGAGCTGTTTACGAAATCTACTTTTGTATCATTGAAGATAGTCGTTGGATTCCAATTAAAATCAGCAACCGGCGGTCGGTTTTGAACTGTCATCGACTTTGTAACTGAATGGTTCAACGCTCCATCTGAAACGGTAAGTCGGATATTCCATTTCCCTTTTTTATTAAAGACTTGGGAAGGTGATTCGTCAGTTGAAAACTCAATCCACCCTGATGTTCCTGGTTCTTGATAAGCCCATTGATAAGTAAGTGTATCTCCATCGACATCAGTTGAAGCATCTGAAAACGTTACTGAGGTGTCATTGTAGATAGTTGATGGATTCCAGTTAAAGTCTGCGACTGGTGGCCGGTTATCAACCGACAATATCTTAGTCACTGATTTTGTATCCTCGCCATCGTTTGCTGTAAGCCTTACATTCCAGCTGCCCTTCTTATCTAAAACAAGCGATGGGTTTTCAGTTGTTGAGAAATCTACCCACGTTGATGTTCCTGGCTCTTGATAAGCCCATTGGTAAGTGAGCGGGTCTTTGTCGGGATCGCTCGATTCATTTTCAAAAGAAACCGTAGTCCCTTTAAAAATAGTTGATGGATTCCAATCGAACTCCGGTATAGGAGCTCTATTTACCACCCAAAAATCATTGGTGACGGTTGTGGAAGTATAAGGATCAGAAACGATTAACCGAAGATGCCATTTACCTTTAATCGGGAAATCTTGTACAGGATTTTCGTCTGTCGAGAAGTCAATCCAAGTTCGTGTTCTCGGCTCTTGATATGACCATTGATATGTCAATTCGTCACCATCGGCATCGCTTGCATTACTGAACAATTCGACTGTTGTATCGTTATAGATTGTCGCGGGATCGTAAGTAATTTTTGCAGCTGGCGGTGCATTAAGAATCGATAATGGTTTGAAAGAGCTTGAAATTGTGTCCCCATATCGGTTGAGGATACTAATTCTATATCGATACTCTCCACTACTGTTTAACTCTGTGGTCAGTGTCGGTGCAAACATTTTATTTGCTGATTCGTACACTGTCTTCCCTTTCGAATCAATAATTTCTGCTCTATAACTTACATAGGATGCAGTTTGATATTTACTATTGGTAAATTTAATTGTTTCTCCAGGTGTATATTCTGCCTTCTCTGATTCCATGCTCGGAGTTCTCATATCTACCACATCAAAGACTGCACTTTTATCATTATTCGTATACAGAAACTCTGTTTGTAACCTGTCGGAGTTTGTTCCGAATGTGACTTCGTACTTCCCTTCCTCTTTAGGTGAAAACGGGAAACTCATTTGTGCTTTTTCTCCACTAGCAGGCAATTGGAATAAATATGGCCGCAAAGCTGCAGTCACAGTACCTCTATCCGTACTAAACTTATGTCCGCTAACTGAAAAGGGAGAATTTATCAAATTAGAAGCTATTGAGATATCTTCACCAGAATCAAGATTTCGCAAATTTAACGAAGCTCTTTGGTCATTCTGTCCATTAAAGTCTGTATAAATTGAGTAATCGAATGATCCAATGTTTTCAAACCGGCCTCGAATATCAATAGGTGGAATCGACGCTGTATTAAAATCAAATCGTTTATTATCCAAATCGCTAGTTCCATTACCATAAGCCACTTCTTTTATATCGCTTACTATATAATCTGGACGACCTTTCCATCCTGACATAGCATTGTCGGTTGCAGCAATTAAATGGTTATCTGCTCCGACTAACGATACTATTTCTTCATTAGTACTTATGTTAGCAAAATCGGTGTTGGTCTCACTATTATTTGGTCTAAACCAATCAACTTTTTCAAGCGTAGTTGGGTGTAAAGCGTACACACGGCCCCGCTCATCCCCAAAATAGATTAATCCGCTCAAGTAAATTGGCTGGGTGGTAATCTTTGCATCATGTATATACGAAAGTTTTCCATTAAGGGTTGGATTAGCTAAGTTGAATTTTGTAATAGTTCCTTTTCCAGTTCCTTTAGAGCTATCAAAAGTAGACATATAAGCAGCACCATCTTGAATTAAAACGCCACCTGCGGAATCGTAGCCCCTAGAAAGACTATCACCCGCATAAAGCCAATCTCCATGAGAAGGACTAACTCGACTTGAACCATTTTTTCTATGGAAATAAACCCGCCCTTTTTTGTCTACTGCCACTATAGTGCCTGTTTCTTCATCAAAAGCTCCTGCTTTGGGAATACCGGATCGATACGTAATAACCGTATCTGGCGCATTTGAATAAAACTCGCCGTAAGATTTGTCGTATGTCTTGGCATCGTCCCAAACCAAACCGTATGATATAGAACCATCCTGACTTTCTGAAAAAGCCATAAAGCCTTCATTACGCTTAGGTAAGGAGATCAATCCAGTATATTTATCTCCTGACTGGTAGTCCGTGTTTGGCAGTTGATCCAAATCAAAATACCAATCGCGAACCATCGTGTTGCCATTCATGTAATGGAGTTTCGTATTTGAAGCAAATACATCACCTTGCCTGCCTAACCCCGAACTATAATGGCCACCTGCAGTCATATATTTGATCGCACCACCATAGTATCTGCTTGTACCATTCGGGTTTTGACCTGAAAAATTAAACTTTCTTTCTGAGTCTGATTGGTTCGCAATTGAAGACATATTTCCCATAAAACCTGAACTAGTACCGAAATATATTCCTTGCCCTAGACCCGGTATAGTCGTAATTCTCATATTTGATGATACTCTACCGTATTGTGACGGAAATTCTTGAGCAAAAGGGATACCTACATCATATTTCTCTGAAGTATCAGTTGACCCAGTTTGATTTGAAATCCCGTAGATCGTATTTCTTGATCCAAATAATACACGGTAAGAGGTAATAACCATACCCTTATCTAATGGAGCATCCCCCATAAAGGGGGCTCTAGATCCTAAACTCCAAGACTCTGACAAAGGTGGAATTACTGTCTCATCTAGAAAAGAGTTTGTTCCAGCTTGAGTAGCAAGAGGTTCCGCTGCGCCATGTCCGTATACCCGCTCTGCTGAAGCACTTGAAGGTTCGAACAGGAGTAACGCAACTGATGCTATGCTAATCAGTGCTATTAGAAATTTTTTCATCGCGTTCCCACCTATTTAAAATTAACTTCAAGTTCTTCAGGGAGAGGTCCTGTCCCCCCCATAAAATATGCATCCTTATTATTGGATTTTACCCACTCCAAAACATTGCTTTCAATTTCATTGGAATGAGTCAGTAAAACAGGCATATCCTGTCTGTATGCAAAGGAACTACCTGCTAAAGCATCAGGATAATTCCAGCCGTTCGCCATCCCGAAGGACGTAGTTTCAGGGAAGAAATTTTTAGCAACCGCTAAACTTGTTAGCGTCCGTTTGCTTCCACTTATACGGTCTACTTCGAATCCTTGAGAAATAAGGGAGTTTTCAACTGACTCTTCAACCGCTCCTGTCCCTCCGATAATCGTTACTTTTTCGATATTGGATTCGTCTAGATAAGTATTTAACGATGCTGGTATTTCATCTGAAGTCCGTAACATTAGAATAGGTTTATTTAGTTTTGCGGCTACCGGTGTAATTGAAAGTGCATCCGCAAATCTATGGCCATGAACCAAGAAAATTTCCTTAGGTTCAGAATCGACTTCAGCAGCAATTTCGATTGCCGTTTCTACTCGACTTTTACCTGCTAACCTAGTTGTAGAAAATCCTGCGTCCTCCACAGCATTCTCAACCTCCTGCGAAATTGCTCCGTCAGAACCTAGTATCAACACCTCACCATCAGGCTTTAGAAGACGCGTCATTTCTTTAATAACGGATTTAAGGACACTCTCTCTTTCATGTACGAGTAGAACTGTTCCATTTTTCACTTTCGATAATGCGCCTCCAGCTAAGGCATCCGGATAATTTTTCCCACTTGCTAAAACAATATGATCAAGTGAATGCTCTTCAATATCTTGATTCATTAGATGGTTTGTTTCATATCTATCAATTCCTCCGAAGCGGCTAAACGTGCCATCACCCTCAGTAGGTTCTGGATCTGTTGATGGTTCTTCAGGAGGTGTCGGGTCAGTCGGTGGTTCAGGTGTCGGGTCCGGGTCCGGCTCGGGTTCAGTTGGTTCAGGCGTTACGTCATCTACTTCAGGCGTAAATGACATTTCGAAGCTATATTTTTTATCAAAGAAGTTAGAGTTTTTTAATCTAAGTAAGAACTTGCCACTCAAATCCTCTTCATTCACATCAACACCTATTTTATATGTTTGATTTGCCATGCCCATGACAGTCTTGTTATAAATTACTTCCCATGTGCCATCCGTTTTTTCTGCAAGAACCATGTATGGAATGTAAGCTTCTCTATCCTTCCAACGGCTAAACTCATAATCAGAATAGTTTACTTCAATATCTAATTTCCCTTTAGTAGCTTTGGATTCGATAACAAAGTTATCATAAGAATCATGCTCATCTGACCAGGTTGAGTTTATCAGTTCTCCATTTTTCACTGTTGCATATTCAACAGCATTGAATTTGTGTGAATAATAATCGTTTGGTTCATGAGGATTCTCTTCTACAGGATTCGCTCTGAATTCTATGTCCACTGCGTAGGATGTGTCGCTACCGTCTCTATAAGTATTATAGTAATAGACGTTTCCATCGTATTTTCCATACTTTTTAGTATAATCAGGCTCCCACATAAGAGTATCTGTTTTTTCATCCAGGATATATAGAACGCCTTGCCCTACATCAGAGACACTTCCCCACTGCATGTATCCTCTTTCTTCCGGAATGATTACTTTCCACCAGTCATTGCTTGTCGCTGTTTCACTGTTACCTACCAAAGTTTTCACGCGTTTATTCTCTATACGATCTGCATATGATGGCTGTAAAATGATTTCTTTTGCGTCTTTCCAATTGTCATTTGGCTCTTCTTCACAAGCATAGCGAGGCGTTTCATCTTCATAGAAGAATTGCCCATTCTTACAGAAGTAGTCCCAGTCATTTTCGTTTGCGTTGGATTGAATCGGAGCAACAACTCCACTTGCAGCTAGCGTTAAAGTAAGCACACCTGATTTAATCGATTTTTTCATGATAGCTTCCCCCTTTTGATTATAGATAATATAACGTTATCTACTTATATTATAACAATAAAAGTGTGCCTAAGTATACATATTTTACGTTTTTTCACATATAATACTGACTATTTGCGTAGAAAAGAAGCGGATCGTACGGTACACCGTCAATTCGGATTTCAAAATGCAAGTGAGGGCCTGTGGAATTTCCGGTATTTCCGACTGTTCCAATGACGTTCCCTGGATTCACTTGCTCTCCTGCTGCTGACTGTATTCTATGTAAGTGAGCATAGCGAGTTTCAATTCCATCGCTGTGCGTTACAACGACTACATTTCCGTATCCTTTGATGAATCCAGCGAACTTAACTTTCCCTGCCATAGCGGGCGTAACAGGTGTATCTAAAACTCCGCCATCAGCAATGTCAATGCCGGCATGAAGCTTGTATTCACCCGTATATGGGTTTGTTCTCATTCCGAATAAGGATGTGACACGTTGAGTATATGGAACTGGCCACGAAAAGCCTTGCGCGTTCGGTACGCCTGACGGTACATCCCCCATATTTGGACCTTGCATTACATCGCCGTTGGGCTTGTAGGAATAGCTTGCAACCTGTATAAATGATTTTTCGGCATTATTTGCGTAGTACGAATTCTGTTTTGTCTTGATGAATGCTAATAAGGTTGGAGAATCAATGTCCTCTGAAAAATCGGCAGCTGCGGCAGAAAATTCTTGAGGGAATTGTTCAACTGTATCTTCATCGAAAAAATGCATTTCTACTATTTCATAATCAGTTGAGGATAAACGGGAGTTTTTCTCGAAGCTATTACGAAAAGTCGTCATTGCTTTTGACTGATCAAAAATGATCTTCCCACTGGCCAATTCATCCTCCACGATTTCCAAAGCAGCATCATGCGCCGCTATCTCTAAATCTTCTTTTAAATAATGAAGTGTTTGGGCCTTCGTTTGTAAATCATGATTCATCACCATGCCGCTTACAGCAATAAAAACAATGAAGACCATTCGCAAGACTACTTCCACTTAAGATATCCTCCTTTCAAAATCTACGGAATGTATTCGCTTTTTATTACTTGCGTTACGGTATAAGGCACGTAACTCTCTGGCCGATCGCAACTTGCAAAGTCGAAAGCCTCCCAAATGTTCATCATTGGACGAGGGATCGTTACAGAAACCGTGATGTCTCCACCTCTTGTCACAGGCTGATCAGTTCCTTCAATCTGGATACAAGCTGGATTATAGCCATGATTTTCTACTAGAATGTCTTTGAATTTACCATATAGTTCTTCATCGAATTGGCCATTTATTGCAGCTTCTTTTTGGACTTCATAAAGCGATATTTTGATTGATTCCTGAGTCGTGGCTGCATTGTGATATAAGATTGGTTGAAATACAGAAAACAGAAGCAAGCCGAGTGTCAGTACAGTACCTAAAATGTGGGCCATTATTCAATCCACCTTCCATGTCTAAAAATGAAGAGAAAGCAGAACGACATTGAAACCGCTCTGCTTCTTTTGAAAAATCAGCTTATGGTGCTGTAATAATCGTTGAATCTAGGCTTTCCAAGTTTCCAGTTACGCTTGCATTGGTTGTCGAGATAGAGTTGTTTAGCCCATCGCTGCCGAAAATGACGACAAACCCGATTCCTACTACTGCGATGATTGTGATCAAAAGTGCTACCATTTTATCCATTCCAAATTCCTCCTAATGATTGTCTATATAGTTTCTTGCGAGTAAACCCAAATAGTGATTAAGGCGCTGTGATGATTGTTGAATCTAGGCTTTCCAAGTTGCCAGTAACGTCTGCGTTGGTCGTTGAGATAGAATTGTTCAGTCCATCGCTACCGAAGATAACGACAAACCCGATTCCTACTACTGCAATGATTGTGATCAAAAGTGCTACCATTTTATCCATTCCAAATTCCTCCTAAATGATTGTTATATTTGATGTTTCCTTGTTCCCTAATTGGGGCTTAAATTATGGAGCGGTGATGATTGTGGAGTCTAAGCTTTCCAAGTTGCTCGTTACACTTGCATTAGTTGTCGAGATAGAATTGTTCAGCCCGTTGCTGCCGAAAATGACGACAAACCCGATTCCTACAACTGCGATGATTGTGATTAAAAGTGCTACCATTTTATCCATTAAAGTTCCTCCAATTTTGTTTTTACATATTCATTGCTTGATTTGTCATTTGGAACATAAACCACATAAACCAACCGATGACGGCAAATGCTGACAAGAAGAAAAACGTGTAAAAAGAGTTTCTTTGAACTTCCGCTTTTTGCAAGAGCATTTCTGATCGGCGATGGCCAAATACTTCGTTTTGTTCTTCCAATACTTGCAACGCATTATCTCGGTCCATCCTATGTAGACCACCTAAAAAATCTCCTAAAAACTGAGCGGTTTCTCCACCTAATGCAGCCTCAAAGTTCTGCCCTGCTAATTGAGGTGATTCCCGCCATTGACGCATGAATTGATTGAGCATCGGCTTAATGTAATGAACATATGGCAAAGTATCTTTCAGAAGATGATAAACGTTGATCTCTTCACGAGTATTACCAATTAAGTCTGTCTTTAGCATCGCGAATAGGGAGAATAATTCCCCTTCCTTCATTTCTGTTATCTTCTTAATACGACGCGCTAAGTAAAGGCGTATGAGCGAGAACTTGAAAACCGGTTCGGTTAAAACAGCCCAGCCTACTAAGAAGAGAATGGTGTTCGTCGACGTAGTTGTGAGGGAAAGATAAAGCATCCCGGATAACAATCCGACTACTCGAACCACTGCGAAGCGGTAATTCGTCAGCCAGGGAAGGTGCGCCTCTTTAAACAATTGAGTAATCTCTGATTCAGATGTCCGTTTTTTCGTGATTTCATTTTGCTTTCTCAAATGTCGTTTCATTCGATGCCGCATAAATCGTCTTTCTTCTTTTGAGTACAGTGCTGCATATGTCCGCATCATCGCAAGCACCACGAAAAGAATAAAAACGCTATATTGAATCGCGGTTAGTACATACGCAGTCATAGACATCACCCCTTCCAATGAATTAGTTTTTATAAGTCAGCGCGCGGCTTGCTCATAATGACTGAGCCCATTGCACTTGATACTGCGAGCGCTGTGGCAGCAATTAAACCAATTAAGCTGCTGGTTTGTTCCATTAAGGTACTGGTTTGATACATCATGGTGACTCGATAGGCCATGACAAGGAAAATGGGGATGAAGACGATTGGCATAAAACCGAGGATTACGGTTTCCATTCGCTTCGTCTTCAAAGCTTCCATGTCCCGCTCCCGCTTTCGCAAGTCACGATGAATGTCTAAGAGTCCTTCGCTAATATCAGCGTTATCTCTGTATGATTTAACAAGTAAGTTGGTGAAGCGGCTGGCATACGTTGATCGGAGCGAGAAAGCAAAGAGCTGAACAGCTTCGAGGAAAGCTTCTTCTGTTCGTTCTTTTTGCATACTGGATAGTAGCTTTTGAAAATTGAGACGAAGGCGCTTGTCATGGACTAAATTCGTCATTTCGAAAATAGAGTGATAGGCGTCCTTATTTTTCTGATATGCCTGAATGTACAAATGAAACTCTTTCATAAAGGCGAGTGAACCATCGAGCCGAATACTCGTCATGCGGTAACGCAGAAGGATGTATGGTACGACGCCAATCAGCAGACCCATCAAAAGCGCAAAATCAATTCTTCCTGTCATTAAGGTTAAAGAGAGCGTGACTGTCGCAAATAAGCTGATTGTCAGTCCGTAGAAGTTCCAGAGGTGTTTTTCGTGAGTGTCTGGAGCAACTGAAAAGACTAGGCGTTGGATATGTTTGAACAATGGGTGCTTCATCGCTTTTTGGAAACGCTCTTGTTCAATCCTTTGATGTTTTCGCAAACGGTGCTTCCTGACTTGAAATCTTCTTGCATTCATCAAAAGCGGCCATATAAGCTTCCATATCCCGAAGAACATAATTAGATAGCCGAACCCTTTAGCGATAACTTCAATTGCTTGAATCATTCTGTCTCACCTGCATCTTTAAAGAGGATTGGCTGAATGCTGTTTTCTTTCATAGGAGAGAAAGCTTTTCGTTCAGCCATGAGCGTTTGGAAATTGGCTAAGGTTGTATCGCCTTCTTCATTAAGCAGCTGTACTAAGGAAGGTGAAAGTTCATCGTTATAGGTCCATTCGTGAGTAATGCTGTCGTATTTCATTAAGTAGGAAATCCAGGCTTTGTCTGTGTTGTAGTCGTAATTGACTTCGAATACACTCGTAACGCGCTTTTTGTTTCCTGGGAAGGTTTTCATCGTTACTCCAAGATTCAGTGTCTGAGAAACTCTTCGCACTTCGTTCACATAGCGTCTGGAAGGATATACATCCAGGATATGTTGTGCCAGTTGCTCGCATACTTTTGAGGGCTCTGTTACGTGATAGGTCATGAGCAAGCCAGTCGCTCCACGCGAAGCACCATCAATTGCTGCGTCCGCTTCCACTCCACGTACTTCTTGCATGATGACGTAATCGTGGTCAAACCGTAAGATGGTTTTAAGTACGCTGCGGATATCGGCGTCCGAGATAGAAAATTCATGGACGAGTCGTTCAGGGAAATCTCGCTTCAAGAACGTTTCGGGATGCGTCTCGATCATCAAAGCAACCAAATCAGCTGGCCGCTCCGCGTAAAATGTTTTTAGCATGGTTGATTTTCCGGACTCTACACCACCGGCGATGACCATATTTGCTCGAACACGAGCGAGCGTCTGGAAGATGGGGATGTCTTCCCGCGCGATGGTTCCATACCGCACTTGTTCTTCAAAACTAAAGTTGTTGACGATGAAGCGGCGGAAAACAATGGTTGGGTAAAGCGTTCTTGGAGGAATGGTCAATGTAATCCGTGTGCCATCAGGCAAGTCCAATTCACCTTGCGGCTGCTTTTCATTTACCGTGAAGTTTGGGTTGTTTTGTTGTAGCAAACGAATAATCTCTTCTACCTCTTCGATTGATGAAAACTCTTCATCCTGCTTTACAAACTTCCCATCAATTTTGAACCAAATTTCTTTACCTAAAATCTTGGCAGATGGCGAATTTGGATGACGTTGCCACTTGTAGAAGTTCTTGAAACGATAGATGTGCTCAAAGATGGCGTGAGATAGAGAATCGAACATCGGATCATAGCTAATGTTTTGATAAGGGGAATCTCTCAAGAAAGAATTTATCTCGTCGATTAGCATATCCATGGAATCTTTATTTCCGAGCGTCGCTTGGTGCTCGATGCGCTGGCGTTCAGCTCGTTCGCTTTCTTTGATTAGTTTGTCTTCCACTTTGTCATGAAAGAATTTTTGAACGGCTTTTTTTGCTGCTTGGAAATCATGGCGGACCGTTTGGCTAGGAGCGGCAGTTTTCAGTTTCAAGCGGTTCTGTTCTCCACCCTTTTCAATTAAAAAGGCGTTTATATCGAAACCTTCACTCCAGCTTTCGGTGATTTCAGCAGGCAAGCCTTGTTGTTTGTTTTCTTTCGATTCAATAACCATTTGTCTTCCTCCCTTCAGTCAGCAGGCGGTTATTTGCTTAGTCGGAAAAGTCCTTTTTTAACAGGAGCTATTTCTTTTAGAGATAATGCCATATCTTTTCCGAGATCCTTGGCCAACTGTTCGATACTTGCTTGATACTTCTGATTGGTATATGTGTAAAGGAAGCGGTTTTCCAATTCAGAAATAATGCCATCCTCTGTAAAGGGGATTGTGTGTACGTCCTGAAGTTCTTTCTCTTTTGCAATTTTCTTTGAGTCCAGCAGATGGGCTTTTTCTTGGTATTTGTTTAAGATAAAGCGAATGTGCCGCTTCTCAATCGATAAAGGAGTTAGAATGTCCTCTTCTAATTGATTGAAGCGTTTCAATACTTTAGGCTGCTGCGTTAAAATGGCGTATCGGTGGCCTGCTTCATAGACAGCTTGTGCGCTCAGTGCGTTATCAATGTGGCCACCTGCGTCGATCAGTACGACATCGAATACTTGCAAGGAGCGGTCAATGAGATAACTGACTTCCTCAACCTTAAAACTTCTAACCAATCGGGCATTTCGGTTGCCTGGCAAAATGTATAGGTCATTTCCTTCCACCTTTACGAAACGGTTAAGAAAATCGTCGTTGTCGTCCAATTGCTTGCCGGCTAGACGCGGTTTGAGCGTATCCAGAAAATCTTTAGCTTCTGGCAAATAATCTGATCCATCGTCCCAAGCGTTTAAGGAAAGTACACCAATTTTCACTTCAGATAGTTTTGATAATGCGAGGGCAACAGAATACACTGTATTGGTTACCCCAACGTTTCCACCTGCAGAAAAGAAGGTGGCCAGTCGATTATTCGTCTGTGGATTCATCGCTATCATCCTTTCCGGCTTTTTCATCCTCACTGGACTTCTCTTCTACTTTTGAATCGTCTTCCTCTTTTTCTACTTCCGTTTCGTCTTCGACTACTTCTTCTTCATCTTCTGTTGCTTCGCTTTCAGCTACTTCCGTTTCAGTAGCATCTGTTTCTTCTACTGGGTCGGTAGCGGCGGCTGCTTCTACTTCGCTTGATCGTTCAAATTTATAAACCACATAGAGTTTGTAACCTTCATTAAGGTTGTCCGTTAGGGTTTTCAACATTTCATCTGTAGCAATGATTTCAAGAGCGGCAACTTGGCCAGTCGCTTCGCTTGTTTCATCGGACTCTCGAACTTCTCTGTTTCCGCTGTCTTTTACAGACGCAACACGGACACTTTCTAAAATAGGTTCAGTACCTGGGGCGATCTCCTGAATATCGGACTCTTTTATGTCGCCTTGTTCAGCGGCTGCGCTTTCCAGCTGTGATTTGATTCTTTGTTCGTCATCGCTAATTGCATATACATCTGCAACAAAGGTTCTGCGAAGGCTTCCAGGAACAGCGAACAACCATTCTTTCGGAATCGGCGCTACAAATTCGCCTTTTGATGTATCCGGAACCAAATTGTATGTGTCGATTAGGTCTGTATAGATTTGAGTGCCTTTTTCGATTTTGATAGAAGCATGTTTTCCGATAAGGCTTTCGTAGGCAGTAATCGGAATGGCGTTTTCCACTTCATGGCCTCTTTTTACGTTTGCGATTTGAATATTTTCTTCTGTAATGACTGTTTTAAAGTCAATCGTTTCTTTTGCTACAACCACCTCTACGGTGTCAATCTTTTCTGAGACATAAAACTCAAAGAAAAAGACGAAACCAACGCCGGCTGCCACAAAGAGAACCGAGAGTACAACATTTAACGTGGTTTTCATGTGCTTTCCTCCATTTTTTCTTTATCTTTTAAAAACTCGAAGCTCGGCATCCAGTTCTTCACTTTTTTTACGCCATTCTTTTTGCGTTTTAAATCCTGTGAATCTACAACGAGTTTCAAGAGTTTCTGAAATCCTTTTTGCTGTTCGTCTACCGCATCCTTAAATTCAAATATCCCATCGAATTGCGCTTGATAGGTTGATACGTCTCCAAATGGCGGTACTGGTGTAAAGTGATCAAGCGGTAAAGCTGTTTCTACGCCCTTAACGTACCGATTAGCAATCAAGTGAGTTTTCTTCTTCAATAGCAGATTATGAATCCAACCAAACTTTTCAGCCATTTGGTACTGTTCAAATAATTCAAGGTTGGGTAAGTCATTATCGACTACCACCAGAACATGACTTGCGACTTCTGCTAATTCATCATAAGTTTGTTTACTTTCATCTGCGCCTATATCCACAATCAGATAGGGAGCGTCATGAACAGAAAGCAATTGCCTCAAGAATTTTGTGATTGGAAACTGTTCTTCTTCTAATCGTTGCTCAAATTGTGGATTCAAAACTTGAAGTTCTATACCGTCTTTTTTCCACTCTCGAATGTATGTGTTGTGGTCATCTTCAGGTATCTCACTGTATGGGCTGTAGTAATTTGGGATGTCATGAGCACCCGATAAGCGGTCGTAGGTATAAGGGTTTTTGAAAGGATTTTCGAAATACTTAACGCCAATTCCATTCTTAGCAATCGCATGGGCTAATTGGTGAGCGATGAATGTTGAACCCGATCTTTCGAAAGGACTGACTACTAGAATGATTTTTCTTTCCTGCAGCGCAATTTCTTGTTGAACTTCTGAAGCTTTAGGAAAGTTGATGGATATGTTCGGCCGTTGAGGTTTTGCAACCTTTGGAAGTTTCGGCAACTTGGTCTTAGAAAGAAACGAAGCTTTTTCCTCTGACTTCTCGTTATCTGAAGGCTCTTTGCCTTTCGTTTCTGTACTTTCCATCAGCGAATCAATGGCTGCGTCTTCCAACCCGTACCGTGAGACATTCATGTAGCGTGCAGGCTCTTTCAACTGCTTGATTAGTGAAGCTGTCGGTATCTGTCTCTCGTTAAAGATATCTAGCACGTTACGGGCAACTAGCTGACTCAGGAACGGATCTTTTCTTTCCCGCTCACACATGATCACCACTCGCATTTGTGCGTCGTATACCCTTCTCCAACTTTCAATCAGTTGCAAAAGCTCTTCTTCATTTTTTTCCTTGTCACCAAATTGACTTGGCAACTGGCGATCGTGAATGATGAGAAGATTGGGCCGTTCGAAGTCTATCTTCTCGTTTAGGTAATCACGATGGAGAACTTCTTCTTTGGCGATTTCAAAACCAGCGTCTTCTAAGTTCCCTTTTAGAATTTGAGAAAGGTTCTTTTCACCAATGGCCAACAAAACCTTCATGTGTACATCGCATCCTTTCACTTACAGCAACAAAAAAAACACCCTAATCTGGCGGAAAAAGAACGCTAAATAGCGTTACATTTCTCGGTCAGATTAGGGTGCTCCTATTTTCTGTGTATGTAATTGTGAGTTGAAGTCTTGATTGTATTAGGTTAAAAATGCGAGCGCGATGTTTTCCGCACCGCGCCTCACATTATTCCTAAAGGTAAAAACCCTTAGGAAAAGGTGTAAACCTAAATTACCACAATAAAAAATGAGGGTCAAGATGAAACTTGAAAATTTCTGGAATTTCAACGAACAAACATTCCACTCTGCTTCTCGTGACTTATAAGCATGAAGTCCATCATTTGTTTTGTAAGAAGGGAACTTTCACCTGTACGATCCCCTCTTCTGTTCCCTGGGCGAATGCGGATGCCAATTCTTCTGTTTCGTCCAACCACTCGTCAATCAGGAAAAGAATGTCGTAAGAATAAAGGTGAAGACTCAACTGCTTTTGTACAAATTCGGCAAGCGATACTGTAGAAACGGAAATTACGACGGCTTGCATGATGGGGGGCTTAATCCCCTCAATCTTGATTACTCCGTCCCGCTCCTTTAAGTAGCTATATGTCTTCAGACGTTTTCTTAGATAGTCAAGGAAGGTTTGAGCCATTTGCACACGTTCGATAATGAAATGGACAGGTGCTTGATTCTTGAGCTTCTTCGTGGACATAACGGCTAAGGGCTTCGGGTTTCTTACATGGTCTCCTATAGCGGGTAGCCACGCCCATTTTGAGAGCTGGCGGTTCGTAGTGCCAATCATGCGGATCTCATTCATTGCAACGTATCGCTGAATGGCGTAAGGATTATCCATCCATTTATCCGGATGAACAAAATGCTGATCGTTATAATAATACTTCATCAGTTTATAGCCGACCGCTCCCAATACGAAAATGCCAGGAGGTTTGCGTTCTCCTTCTTTGAACTCTTCGAAACGAACACTTGCTGTATAGCGGTGTACATACCCGCGATATTGTAGTCGCTTTAACCGGTCACTGGTTCGAGAAGCCGACTGTACCGATTGCATGTACTTTCTTAATTGAGCTTCATTCGCACAAACAGCTGCGCCAATGACAGATAATAGAATTATGTCTTCTTTTAAAAGCGTGTGTTGTATTTCTTCTTCAAGCGCCTGTTCATAACGTGCGAAAGGTTTGTGGTCTTTAGGGAGCTTCAGAACCGCTCGGAAATTGGGATTATCCCATATCGGTACTTTTCCATCCTCTCGAGGAAACACTTGAATGGCGCTACGAATTTCTTCGGGATTTTGTACTTCAGTCATCTGCTTGATTAATCCTCAAATAAGAATGAACCTAGATCTTTTTTCTTCCGCTTTCCTTGCGGATAGTTGGTGATAATAACTCTCCCTCTTCGCTTCACAGAATCCACCCGGTCCACCCTGCAAGTGACTCGATCGCCAACGTCTGGTTCTTCCAGCGAGCGGGGCTTAGTCCCTTTCAAAACAACTCCTGTTTCGACTTCAACAAAAATTCCGTGGAGCGGTGACACTTGTACAATCTTCCCAGCAATCACATCGCCCTTTTTAATTTGATTCAAAAACTCCATCGGATCCGCAAGCGTTTGTTTTCTGGAGACACGAATCATCTTCAGTGATGATTCAATCGCTAGAACCTTTACTGTGACCGTTTCTCCTACTTGCGCATCAATACCCTCTCGAATGTTCCATGACCACTCGGAGCGGAACATGAACGCATCTTGGCCTTGAATTCTAAGGTGAATAACACCCTTTTGAGTGTTAATACCGGTTACAGTTGCTTTATACTCCTTCTCTCCAAGCTTATCTTGGCTTTCCATTTCATTCAGTTCTTCCCACAATTCATCTGCGAGCATTTGGTTGGCAATGGTACCGGAAAGGAAAGCCACTTTGTTATCTAAATCTAATTCCGTGATAACAAAAGCATCTTTAGTACCGACAAACCGATTAAATGACTTGATCTCAAAATCACGGAAATCCGGCCCCATGCAGTATCCATTCACGCCTCCTGGTAATGCTACGATTAGTGTGGGAACTTCACGAACAACGGTTGAACCATCGTCCAGTTTTCTCGGCAGGTTCATGTTTTTAAGGCTGCGGATTACCCCATATACGATTTCTCGGTTTCTGCTGGATTTTGTTAGATCCTCAAGTGTTTGTTCATTGGACCATGATTGTAAGACCATTTATATCTCTCCTTCTGTTTTAGTAATAGCAATTCGACTCTCTGTCTTGTCAGACGTTTATTTGTTTACTCTCCAGTGGCTGCTGTGATAGATACATAAGATTAGATCTCCAATAACGTATTATCCCGCTCCTTTCTGAAAACAAAAAAGCACCCCTATCCGAGACTAGTCCGTAGACTACTCTTGAATAGGGGTGCTCCCTTTGGTTATTAAACTAATTTCGGGTTTTCCGAATTGTCTTAATTGTAGCTGTGCGCAAATCAGATGGCAAGGGATATTTTTGGTTTACTAGTATTATTTACCGCCTTTCCCCTTATTTGATGTGCTATTGTGCTCAAGATCTTTTTCTACTCCATCCTGTAATTGCTGATAGAAGTTGTCGTGTTTTTTCGATATCACGCTTTCTTCATATGCCGCTTTCTCGCTTTTAGAAGTTGATTCATTTTCATTTACGTGGATACCGAATATCTCAACCTTTTCCTCTTCCCCGTTTTCTTCTGAATCAGCTTCTTCACTAGCATCTTGACCGAAGCCTAAGTCGAATACTTTCACTTCTTTTGGAATAGGCGGAGCGGCGGCTGGTGCACTAACAGCAGTCACAGTAGTTACTTCTTCAGCCGAACTAGCAACAGCTTCTTGTGCCCGCTGTACTTGCTCTTTTTCATCTTGAACGTTACTTTCATCAGTTATCGGTTCGATTTCTGTATGCATTCCGTTTATATCAAAGTTTACTTTCCGTATGAGTGAAGAAGGAAGTTTATCAGTGGGGCGGGTATCGTGTGACATACGCGCAACTTGTTCTGCAATTACTTCTTCTCGCTTCACTTCCGGAGAAGTTTTGGAATCGGCTTGAACCTCTGCCTTTTCAATTGCTACGCTTTCTTCTACTTCGACAAGTTCAGAGTCTACTTCCTCAATAACTTTCACTTCTTCAGAATCCTTAATTACTTCAATTTCACCACGACGGTAACTTAACCACTCTTGAAGCGGCAACTCCCCTACTCGGATTTCTGCTGATTGAAAAGCTTCCGGTGGCAGGAAGTTCGCTTTAATTCGCTGTACAGGAATCGGCTGATTATTAACGACTATCTTCACAGCACAATTAAAAGCATCTTGAAACATGATTTCGCCTGGTGTCATAGATTGCTCCCGCTTTTTCGCATACGAGCTGCCACCTCGCGTTTGTGGATTGTCTTGGAGCGGGGAAACAGACATTTCGGTTTGTCCTTCATCGAAGACAATTTTCTCTCCGAACAGGTTACTAAAGTATTCTGCATCCATTGCTGGCACATCGCCGTAAACCATTCGATTTCGCATACCGGCAATAATCGTCGTCATGTAATTTTCCCCATACGTATCAGCGAGCTGTGCGATTGTCTGCATGATCGTAGTGATAATGACTTTGTATTTACGAGACTGTACAGGGAATTCGCTAAATGAATCATAGAAATAATCGGGTGCTTCATCGACCATAATGTGATGAAATGGAGAAACATCGTTTGGACGACGGAACGTAGCATTTTGAAGATTCATCAATACAAGCTTTCCTAAAACTCTTGCAAGGTCAACTAATTGTCCTTTAGCTGTATTAACAAGGAGCACTCCCCCTTTAGCAAAGTGTTCGTCAAAATCGAATTCACTTTCACCAAAGAGTACATTTCTAATATACGGGTTGGAACCTATATCGTTGAGGATGTTTCGCAAGCCTTGAACATACTCTGCCTTTGCATCGTAGTATTGAACATTCCCCACGCCATCTGTTACCCAATTCTCTCCCCCCGCTCCTCGCTCTTTCTGTGGCAGGATGGTCAAGTCGAACCATTCGTCGATACCCTGGATAATCTTCCAGTAATTCCGCTCCTGGCGTTCTTCAATTCCATCAATGTCTTTGGGAAGAGTTTTCTTCAGTTTTTCGTGCATTTTGTGCACTAAGGTTGGATTGTTGTACATATCGATTAATGCCCCGAACGTTGGTTGCAAATCTGGATCGTGTAGCTTCAACAAATAGATATGCTGCTTCAAGTGATTTCGCTGCGCTTGCTCAAAGAAGAAGTTTCCGCTAGAGCCGGAATCATTCAACCCAGCAATAATTTGAGCGAATACCTCTGCTACCTTATCAACCGGTCCACGCATAGGATTAATACTAGGTGTATTCGGATCTAATGGATTGATATACGTTATGGCTTCGTCTGGAATACCATGTGCTTTAACCAGTTGGAGGGTTTTCTGGCATAGATCATTCGAAGGCTCAATTACAGTTATCCCATTTAAATGGCGTCCTGCTACATCTTTTGATAAGTAATCATCCCGCTCCCGTAAAGATGGGAATGCATTAATAAAACGTGTCATGTGATGCAAATCCTGATTGAGCATTGGCAGAGCAAGTGCTGCCGTTTTACCCGTACCAATCCCCCCTACTATCAGCGAGTTTAGGGAGCGGTCAAAACCAGGAATCGTCACCATTTCCTGATTCTTAATGGAGAGCCCCAATTCAACATCTGGCCAAATATCTACTTCTTCCAATTTGCTAAATTTCTGAAGCCATTTTCCTCTATATTCAAAGTTAAAGAAAGCTTTTTTCAACTCTTGATCATTCAATCCAAGCTCCGACATAAGGAAAAGGAGAACGAACCCCACAAATAGAATTGGCAAGGCAATCAGCATTAGATAAAAACCAGCTGTATGTTCAAAGAGAATTGACTCAATAAAATCATCGGTTGTGATTACATTCTCCAGCCTATTCTCAAAGAATGGAATAACATACGAGTCTATTCCTCCCATTCCATAGGTAATTAATCCACTCCACCTTGCAACATGCATGAAGAAAAAGTTTAAGAGCCTTAGCCATTTTTTCTTGAATAGTTTTACCCTTGTGCTTATCAAGAAACCGAAATAGCCTATGGCACTGACACAAATTACTCCTAAAAGCGTAACGTGGTTATTAGTTCCAATCAGCCAAGACATATATGAAACTTCTTCACCGGTATACTGCTGCTGCAATAACCTAGCCGCTCTAATAGTGTAAAAGATCGCGAAATACAAAGAAGTTGCCATACCAATTAAAGCGACCAGGAGCGGGATACGGGCTTTCCACTTTTTCCAGTTCACCTTTTTCATAGAATGTTACCTTCACTTCTTGTAAAAGGCGTGGCCACTTTTGTAACAAGTGGTCGATAAACACCATCATCTCTAGTTGGAGCTTTCACTTCATCTATGCTAGAGATTATAATTTCGCATTTAGGACTCAACGCAACTACGTCATTTGCAGCCGCTTCCGTATTTTCGTAAATCAAAAATAGTGAAGCCTTCATGCTAGTGGTAGTTGATTCATTTACTCGCGTAACAATTCGCTTCACATTTGCTCTTGCTCGCTGATAAGACAATACAGATCCTTCTTCCATAAACAGCAAGACACCCATCTTCATGTTTCCAAGAGCTCGTATTTCAGCCAGGAGATCTAATTCATATTGGTCATCAACAATTAGCTTCTGTGATACCAGTTCGTTTTGGCTTATTAAAAATGTGAATTCAGCTGGGCTATTTTTGTTAGCGTGCATAATCCATTGATTCGCTTTATTTTTCATTTGTAAGCGCCCTACAGTAGATTGACGGCTAATGAGTTTATAGAGGATTTTTGGTGTCCTATTGGAAGGAGTAGCGAATATCTCTAGGCCCTCAGCCCATTCGCTGCTCTCTTTCATCGTTTCTTTGATTGAAGCAACCCTTCTATCTCTGCTTCTTGATTCACCATCCGATCCATTTGTTAAACCTACAGAGAAAAACACTGTAATAGGTTTTTGAGATTTATTTGCCAATAAGTTGTAGCGAGCAATTTTGTTTTCGATTGTTCCCAAAGTCTGAGAACCACTATCTACTTCTATGCAAATAATGCGTTGGTCAGTTTCGTATATCCAGTCTGGGATTATCGGTTGTAACTCCCTGCCTTTAGAAACGGCGTCTATTAACGCATGATTCTCACCTCTATTGCTTCTTACATTAAGCGAATCAAAAGATTCTCCCCGCTCCCACATCAATCTGTACACTTCCATGAACAAAGAGTTTATTGCCATATTGTGTAAGGTAGGTATATTCACCAAATAAGAGTATTTCTTTTTGGATTCTATATCTTCTTGTGAAAATACCCCTTGGTTTGCTAATACTTCAATCCCTCTTACTCCTAAACGATAAGCATAATTAACAGGTCGGAAAATCTCTCTCTTTGGTTCTTTATCATTCATTTGAAACAATATGCCACTAGCTACTAACTTTCCTAGACGATTCGTCACCTTATTCCCCTTCCGTTTGCCATTAGAAGTAATTTCGTAATACTTATGCACGTTTCTAGCGTGAATAGACTTAAATTCATGAAGATGCTGTAGCAATTCCAACTCTTCGGGCGTTAAATGTACCCCGTTAAACCGCCCATCCTCTTTTAACTTTAAAACGTCGGTTCTCATATCCTATCTCCTTTCAACAAAAAAACCCCGCCAAAAAGAAAGAGACTGGTGGCTCTTTTCTTCTGGCAGGGTGCTCCTGATTTGTTGTCATTCATTTTGAAAAAAAGTATAGCATAGCTTCTAAATGGTGGCTATAAAATGTTCAAATAAAGCCTTGATTAACTGGAGAGAAACAGCAATAAGGAAGTCCTTGAAATGCAGAGAAACTCATGATTCCCTAAAGTACTTTCTCTAGCAAATTAAGGGTTATCTATGGGGGGAGTAGTAGGCATTGTATTTAGTTAAAAAAATGAGATTTGCCAGGCATTTAAAGGAATTTGGGTTACACACCCCCTAGTTACACACCCCTTTTCTATAACAGTTAAGGGTTGTGTTACTAGAGAGATATTTAGGGGTGTGTAAACAACCTAAAAAAAAGCGGCATTAAAACTCTATGGAAAACAAATTAATACTTCTGTGTTCACCGACAAACTGGAGTCTTATAAGCTGCCGCTCCATTCCAGTTTTTACGAAAGTGTACTCAGTCTAAAAATCATATTTGCTGAACCTCATTGATATGCGTAAGAATTTCTATCACGTATTAACGTCAGTTCGGCATTAAGAAAAGAAACGGCAGAGAAAGGACCACTTCTTTTGTTAGAAAATTTTGCACTGCTTATTTTGGATCATTTAATAAAACAAGAAAATAAATACCGAATTGCTATTAAAAACAAAATCAATCAATCCTGTTATCAACGCTACATTAGATACTAATGCGATGGTTAATGCAATAGTTACATTAATTATTACCGTAATAACTAATGTAATAACAAATCCTTATTTAAAAAGGTTTGTGAGCATTTTTCACAGTGTATATGATTCTAAAATACAATTATTAAATGTGTTTATTTAGTATTACCGTAATAATTACCGTAATAAATAAATTGACACTACCGCATAGTTATGTAATGATTACCGTACAACGTTTTGAATTATCGAATTCGAATTCATAAACGCAATTTAACTGGATGACCGGGGGTGATGAATTGACACTTACTAAAGAAAACATATTTGAAACATTTAAAGTTCGAATGTCAGATGAAAGCAAATTACTTTTCACCACTCTTTGGAATAATAAAGAAGCCATGGCCAAAGAACAGCTATGGAAAGCTGCTAATCTACAGAAGAAGAAAATTAGACCTGACACTGATCAAGAGAAAGATTACATTAATTCCAGATACACGCTAGACATAAGTATAGCCAGGCTTGAAGGTGCGGGCTTGTTAGATGTTAAATCATACGGGAGAATACGAACCTACACTATCTCTTCGTTAGGACGCGAATTTTACGAGTATTTGAAAAAAAACTAATTAAGAAAGCGAGTGTTTATTATGAGTTTTAAAAATGCAGTTTTTAGTAGTACAAAGATTAATACAAGCCTCAATTTCGGATTTATCGGATTAGGTATGGGCGGGAATTCAATTGCTGCAGCTTGTGCAGATATCTCTACTAATATACCGAACAAAAAATATCCTTACTCCGCATTGCTTATTAATACCAATCAAATCGATCTTGATAAAATCGAAGTGCAAAACCCTGCTATCAATAAGTTACTGATTGGGAGCGGCCGAGGTGCAGGACGGAATATTGATTTAGGCGAACAAATGTATCTTGAGAGCGAAGGAGAAGTTCAAGAGCAGATTAAAAATCAGTTCAAGGATTCAGATTTCATTTGGATTGTAGCAGGCCTTGGCGGTGGTACTGGTACAGGTTCTATTATTCAAGCAATTGGTTCAGTAATGAAGTCAGGCTTCAAAGGTAAGTTCGGCTTAATTTTAACTTTGCCGCGAAAAAATGAAGGTTTGACTGTATTATCAAATGCAATTAAACGATTGAAAAAAATCAATCAAGCCATGCAAGCACTAGGCTCAATGATTATTGTCGATAATCAAAAACTATTTGATCACTTTACTGAAACCAAATCTAATTCAGCACTCATTTCTGATTATCTATCCTTTACTAACCAATTCATTGCTGAATCACTACACGAATTAAACGTTGTTACAGCAAGTTATAAGCCCGTAGGTGAAAACCACTTTGACAGTTCAGAGTTTGAAAACCTAGTTAAGACGCCTGGCGTACTTCACTTCTCTAAGTTTTCTAAACCAACCTCTGATATTTCTACTTCTAAAGCTGAAGATCAAGTTAATGACTTCAAGGAAAACATTGTAGAAGGAATTTTGTCAGACGGATATGATTTGGGTCGTACTAAACGATTAGCCGTGAGCATACTTGCAGATGAAGCCACTAGCAATCGAGTCTTTAACTTTGGATTCACGAATGCAATTGAATCGGAAATTAATCATATTGCCCCTATCGCAAACGAAAAACCAATTGCTTTTTATAATTATAATTACAAGAACATAAAAGATACTTACTTCTATTCGGTATTTGCTGGACTCCAATTACCTGAAAGAGTCAAAGCAATGATCCAAGAAAGCAACCGATTGCAAGAAGCTGAAAAACAAGCTGCCCTTCCAAGTAACGACGACATATTTGCTGATTTTGAGGAAGTTAAAGTTGCTGGTAACGATGCTGAACTCGAATTCGAAGATATCTTTGGTAGCTCAAATGAAGAAGAAAGCTCTAAAAAAGAGAATGAAACGGAAGATGCTTTTGATATCCTGTTCAAAGATTAAAATTACGCCTACATGGAGATTAACTTCATGTAGGCCCTTTTTTAAAATTTTCTTTCGCCAACCCGCGCCACATCTCAATTTGTGCCCCACATGTGATCTGTGATGCTCTTGTGATGCTTCACAACTCTTAATTTGTGCCCCACATGTGAGCTGTGACGCTCTTGTGACGCTTCACAACTTCTAAATTGTGCTCCACATGTGATCTGTGATGCTCTTGTGATGCTTCACAATTTGTAAATTGTGCTCCACATGTGACTTGTGACGATATTGTGATGCTTCACAACGATTAATTTGTGCCCCACATATGGGCTGTGATGCTCTTGTGATGCTTCACAATTTAACAACGTTCTTTGTTTTCTTTTTTAAAAATATGTGCTTATAAAACCATTGAAATCAACGTTTCTCTTTTAAATCGTGCTCCACAAGTGACCTGTGAAGCCTTTGTGATGCACATATTGTGCACCATAAGTGCATCATAAATGCTTTATAAACAACATTTTTAAGTTATGATATAAGTACAGCAGTAAAAGTTCGGAGGGGCAGCTATGGAAAAGTTTACGAAGAAATGGTTATTGAGTGAGTTCAGTAAAGAACTCCGCACTCGACTCAGTTTAATAACCGGCAATGAAGAAAAGGTGCACTATAATACAGTCACAAACTGGTTTAATTCGCTCGAATCCCAAAATATTCATTACGTTCCTAAAATTGAGGATATTCGTCAATTCGATGAACTGGATCTTAAAATAGCATTGTTTATTATGGAAATGAGAAAAGAAAATTGGCAGCTAGACGCAATATTTAAAATTATTCCTAGTAAATTTGATGTTAGATCACAAGAACCTCGAGTTATGACAGAAGAAGAAACTAAGCCTTATCGAGAAGGGGATTTACTCGAATATTTATATCAGAACCTCAATCAAATGGGAGAAAGAAATAAAACTCAAAATGTAGGAATTTTAAATTACCTTGAATTGAATAACAAAAGAAGTACCAAATTAACTGAGCTTCAAAACTTGCAGCTTGGAAAAAAGGACTTACAAATTGATTTAACTCGATTAGAGAATAAACTCGAAAACATAGATTTACGGAAAGAGTATTTAGAAATTCTTTCACTGAAACAAAAAAGTGAAAATGTGGGAAGAACTAAAAATAAGGGATTCTTTGCAAAATTGTTTAGTGGCCCTGACTCTGATCAAGAAGAAGAAACAAAACCCGATGTTACCACTGAGCAATCGGATAAGCTTTCTAAACTAGATGAACAACAGAATCATCTTGAAACAGAAATGGCACGTATTAAGAAAGAAATTGAGGATAAAGAAAAACAGATTAGTGTTCTTTCGAAAGATATCGAATCACACTACTCACAGCCGCTTATAAAGGCCAAAGAGAAATTACTGATAGAAGCACAAGAGGAACTATTTGAGAAGGGAGAGAGCGATCTATGAAGATTCTAAGAGGGTTTGCTGCAGTTGAATACACTATAGCAGGAGCTTTGGCTATATTACTTCCTATCGCATATTTACTCGCACTTTAAAAAAACTCAAAAGAAAACCCCGAAGTTCCTAAGAACTTCGGGGTTTTCTGACTTTTTCGGCCATAACATCACGAACACGTGATAATGAACCTTATTTAATTAACCTTATAATATCATTACTGTTTCAAGCTAGCAAGTGCTGATCATTCCAATAATACTTATTTTCAGAATATGATTCGATTAGGCTAAAGTGTTTTTTAGAAAGATACCCATTTTTCCTACTTTAATTAATGTAGTGGTCCTGCTTTTACGCTTCGGCCTCTAGCAAGAAACTTGAAAACGAATAAAAGGCAACACGGACTTGTTTAGTTCTAAAGCATCTATTATGCCCGCTGCCTTACAACTTTAAACAAAATGTGGACATCTTTTTTTCCAAATGCTATGCTTTAAGTGACTTCTTCGGCAACCAATCTATCTTATTCTGAATTTTTCTGGTTTTCATACAGAATTTTTGGGGTGAGGGATGGGTTTATTAAGGTGGATATCTCTGCCTTAGTATCAATAACATCGCGAGCACTTTACGTTTTTAGCCGAAAAAAAAGAACCTGCAAGTTGCAAGTTCTCAGGATCCAGTCCCCACTGGATCAATTAACATCAGAAATAAATCGCTAAACTAACACTATAGAAATAAGTTTGCGCCAACAAGCTTATTTCAAAATCGAACACTGCTTGGACTCTTTTTAAAAATGAGAGAAGCCAGGCCCGCTTTCTTATTGTCTTTTTTAGTATCTAACACTTCCTTTATCTTAGCAAATAGATAGGGGCTGTGCAAGACTCTATACCTCTAAGAAAGCAAATTCTAGACTTTTTTATATAATTTGCTGGTGCTTTTCTCATTTTAAATGCGTATTTTGGTTTTGTTTTCAGGGATTCCCTTAAACCTTTAAATGTTTAAGGGAAATAAGATGACCGAAAAACACGCTTATAAAATGTGAAAATGCCCATACAACTTAGGAGGATTTAAGATGGTCGCACTCAAAACGTCAACTTATGAAACCGACATTTCCGATATCCGTTACGCGCGTATATCTCGTTCGTTTGTTTCATCGTTTTCTAAAAATCTGATAGATATAACTCCAACTGTTTTCAGAATGATGTTTACAGTAAGTCCGTACGTCGATGTAGATCGCGAAATTAAGTTGTATAAATTCCAGATTAAGCAGCGTCTTCATCTCACATTAAGCTCTTTTAAACATGCATTGAGAGTAGCAATAGATGCTGGCATTATCGAAGAGAAGGCTGGCAGACTCTATAGCAACGTTCACACGTTTGAAAAGACGAATAAACTTACATTTATCCCAAACTATGAACGGCTGGTCGATGGGAATTTTCCTAAATTGGGGCGCTGGGCTACACGTTTATTTTCCTATGTCTTATCTTCGAGAATCGAAAACGCACCACTCCGTGTAAATATTGAAAACCTCTATGATAATACTCTACATACAGCCGAAAACGGCCTAGTTTATATGAAATCAGCAAAAAATGTCGTTGCTACGCTTATTGAATGCCTGAAAGCAGATGTAATTGAACTTAGAATACCGTCTCGCGATGATAATAAAAAACTTATCCTTATAAACCAACAAAATGTTCAGGAACATGTATCACTCCTTGAGCAGCATGTAGAAATCATGAATTCTTCATCAGTGGGAGAGGACAGCCTTTCTAAAAAGAAAGTAAGAACTTCTAAGCGTAAAGTTGAAAATGACACGCATATTTTGTATATCTATTTAGCTAAATCTGTGACTGCAAAAACAACAAACGTAAAGGCATCACATACTGAACTCGATAATATCTTAAAAGAAAACGCATACGAATCATCTTTCCTTAAATCTAATACTGTAAATGGCATTATTGGAATTAAAAATGATCTTTATAAGGCGGCCAATTCAGTTGGCTTAGCTATTTATAAAAAATCCTTACTGGATTACTGCAAAGAGAAGATGGCACTTATTGACGTACACGATAGCGAAGAATTTGCCCTCCAGGATCACTTAATGAATTACTACGTTTTGGTTTCGATTCGAAAAATATTGTTAAAGGCCGCTGAAGATATTAGCGCTGCAGGCAAGTCATCACTGGCTTTGCCAAATACTTTCAAGACTGCTTTCGGCTCACTTACGTTCAGCGAAGTGAAAAAACTACTTGCATACTACAATTCTAAGTCCTCAATAAACCATAAAGTAGTTTTCGAAAAAGAATTACTGGATTTAGGGATTAGCCAAACCGACTTGCCAGCGGACCAAACAGAATGGGAGCCAATCTTTGATGAAGCTTCTCATGTGCATTTGTCGATTCTTTCTCACTTTGAGCAAGGGCTGACTCGAAATGAATTACGTGAAATCGCATACGAATTAGCAGAAAGAACACTATTAGTACAAAAAGAGAAATACCAGCAATATTTGAAGGACCTTGTCTCCGTACGTTCAGGTACGCTTAAAACAGAAGTTCAATTGCCATTTAGTGAAACGCCAAAAAGCGATGGCAATAGAACGAACCGCGATACACAATATCATTTTAATATGTTCCGCGAGATTCTCGATCAGCGGAAATGATTCTTCAAATTGTAGCAATATAGAAATTCTGGCTTCTTATCTAAAAATGAGAGGTCTATTTGTCGTGTAACTTAATAGCCTGACTGATTTAGCATCTATGCTGCTATTGATTTTAGAGCACTGACCACGACTCTTTTATATCAACCTTGGCGAAACCTTAGTAGTTTTGCCTTTTTTATGTCCTAGACTGGAATATTATGCCTAAGAAACTGAATTATAGAGAATGGATATAGATTATACAATCTACTATTTGTTTATATATGCGCTAGCCAATTTATAGAAATTCGTCACTTTAAATTCATCTGTATCCATTCTTTTAGCAATCTCTTGATATAATTGGTTTCTAAGGTGTTTTTCGGGTAATTATTAGAAAAAGAAACAGTTACGTATATATCCTTGTATTGAAACTTGAATTACTCCTTGAAAGTAACCTTGAATGTAATAACGCACGGCGTTGATGAAAAATTTGCTATAATTAATTGGAAGATCTATTTAAGGGAGGGGACAACTATGCTTAAAGAATATGCTGAATATCGACGAGGTAATAACATCAAGGAACAAACCTTAAAGTACGAAATTGAACAGCTGCATATCTTTTTAGCTTTCGTTACAAATTTCGCTGGCCGAAAACTCGAACCATTCGAGATTAAGCCCCTCCACGTCAAGAAATACTTAGATCATGAGAAAGAAATTAAACAGGTGACAGATACTACGATAAAGAGAAAATTGTCTACGATTAGACAGTACTTTCATTTTTTATGGGAAGTCGGTAAAGTCCCCAATGACTTTATGCCCAAAGTAAAATATGAATACAATATTCCTGAAAAGGTTGGTTCTACAAACTACCAAGAGTTACTTGCAAAGAAAAAGCAAATTCTCTCTAACTCTAAGTTGTTATTAAACGATAAGCTCTATTTCCTCCTCACACTAAAAGGCATAAAACTCCAAGATATTGAGCGTCTAACTACAGAAAATGTCGTTGATGCAGGAAATAAAATTGTTGTTCGTTTTGAAAATAGTCAAGGATACTTCGTTAAGTATAATTTTTATGACGAATCGGATATAGCTGTATTTATTCAAGCGATTGAGAGAGCTACATTTAGAGATCATACGCTGCTGGTTGCTTCCACCAATAGAAAAGAAGCTAACTACCTACGACACAATCTAAAAGAAATTAATGACCGATTGTATAAAGTGATAAACGCTCATTTCCGAGGGGAAGAAATTCGTTCCTCGTATATCCATTTTCTTTACAAAGTCGAGCAAAAGTCACTGGAAGAAATGGCGGAAATGCTTGGTACATCAGTCACTTCGATCACGAATACTCTTAAAGTTGTCCTTGAACGTTATAAACACATGGACTATAATAAAGCTACTAACTAAATTTAAACCAACGGGAGCACCCCATAATTACAAGAACACGATTCTTGTTTTTTATGGGGTGCTCTTTTTATTTGTGTTTTAGAAAGGGGGGACTTACACCGCTATGAAGCGTTGTAAGAAGTAATTGAAAAATCATTTGGATTTTACAAAAGCACTGAACGATCTAATTGTCAGTTCATTACTAACTAAATACGAATTGAAAAGCCACGAGGGTCAAAATTATCTTAAAGTCAAAATTAGCCAAAGCAAAAAGTATATTCTAGAAGACTATATAGAGCATCATCAAATTTCAGAATTTGTTCAGATTCAAATAGATGAGCCATTTTTTATTATTCGGCCATGCTTAATGTTGGATTATGTTCTCAAGGATTGGACTCTAAACGGCGAAGTCACAGCAATTAATCCATCCGATCTTCATATCAATACGTTTTTATTTTGGATTACGCTATTTGCCTATAAAACGGAATACTCTGTTGTAGTAGAAACAAACTTATCAATCCCTTTGCAAAAAACCTTATGTTATTTCTTCTCCAGGACTATTAAGGATTGTGAAATTATCAATATGGATAACCGTTTCCACTTTAGATCATTTTTAGAATTGTACTTGCTCTCTAATTCATATCGTCCTTATTTAGAAACAGGCGAACTGAATGAAATGCTATCATCTACCGAGAAAAGAAAGCTGAGAAAAATAATTGCCAAAGAAAAAGCATAGGGGAGGTTGAGGACTGGATGCGTAAAGGATGGATAGTGTTATCACTAAGTGGAATGATGTTATTTGCTACTGGCTGTGTGCCGGATAAGGTTCAGGAAGAAATTGATAAGACGGAGAAAGAGAATGCTGAAAAACAGGCAGGTAAGGAAGATAAGGAAGTTGCACCTGAAGATATTGAAATTTCAACTGAACAAAAAGAAGAGCTTGAGAATCATGAGCACGTTTCTGAGGAAGAAGCGGTTTCTGAACTAATTGAAGAGCAAGAGAGTATCGAAATCGACTTGCCGACGCAAAAAGATAAATTTACATCTCACCTAGAATTATCACAGTATATGTCGAATTTATTTTTCTTATATCATAAAGGCGATTTAAACACGGATGACTTTTATGAGAGGATAAAACCCCATTTGCATGAAGACTTCTTAGAGCTATTGCCAAAGAGTGAAGCCGATCGGAAAGAAACTTTCGAAGTTTTACAGTATACATTTCTACAATACTTACCCGCTCCAATCGAATCTTATGAGCTAACCGAAGCAACTACTAATATCCGTGGTGATGAAGGTGAAAGCTACAGGAAGTATATAACAGATGATTCTCAATTTATTTTTTATACGTTGAGGATGAAAAAAGAGGGAGATCAATGGTTTGTAACAGATGATAGCCCTGCTCCACCGTACGAAATTGATCCATCAATCGAAAAATCATTCAAAACTCCAGGGGGCGAAGAGTAATGGTAAGTACAAAAGAACAAAAAGAGTTTGTAGCCGAAAAGTTGATGAAGCGTTTTAACAAAGATTATGAGTTTAAAGCCACAATTCAAGCAGTCACAACATTTTACGGTAAAAAAATTATGGCTTTTGCTTCTGAACCTGAAGATAAAAAATTTGTTGAGGATCACACGTTAGAAGTTGTCAGCGAGCAATTCCTATTAGGTTATTACATTATGAGTGAAATGTTAGAAGATCCAGAGTTCCAATTGGAAGAAGAAGCCTGGAATTTAGGGAAGGGATACATCAGAAACACAATGTATTCTCTCTTAGAAACAGTGATGCAAGATAGTGATGTTGAGTGGCAGCAGAGTGATTTGGAGAAACAATTTACAAAGCGGGTTCTAGCATCATTTTACGATGCTTATGAGGTGACCGTTCAGTTGCGTAAAGATGTACTCGCATTGGGGGCTTATTACGCTTTTACCGAATCACCACGCTATCAAGAGCCACCGGAAAAACCGCATTCATTGAGACTAGCAACGCCATACGATCTCACATTTTTAAACCCACAGGTATATATGCAAGGGGAAGCGGTTATAGAGAATATGGAGAAATGGACTTTGTTTCAAACCGAATCCATCAAAGGTGCTCAAAAGGTGGGAACCATTCAGCTGATTGAGAAGGCACGGGATACAGGAGAAGTTGAAATCCACTTAGAAATCTTAATTTCCCAATTGATTAGTCAAAATGAGATAACTGATATAATCAATCAAATGATTGAAAAAATTCCCCAAGAAGAACATGCGAGAACTGTCATAGACTTTTTTTTAGTAACTGATCAGAAAACCTACCAATTATAAATATGGAAAAGCCACTCTTTCAATTCGATAGAGTGGCTTTTTAGAATAAAAAAAGAACCGCTCCTATAAGGAATGCGGTTCTTTAGTCTGTTTAATCGCCTCTGTAGAGCGCATATAGCCTTTCTTAGCTTGAAAGAAAGTAATGTGACTACTTAGGGTCATATCTTCTACAATCTCCGTCAGCACGCTTAAAATAGCTAATGCAGAGAATTTATTAACGATTAGTCGTTGTGGTTCGCTAGCGGTTAGTTCTGTACAGGATAAAGAGCTAGGTCGTTCTTGGTCATCTGTTTCAAGAATATCTGGAAAGGCATCTGCTACAGTTGGTAGCTTAGCAAGGTTCAGATTCAAGCCAGTGACAATTTGACCGCTCCATCCGCTTTCGTTGAACGCTTTTAATTCATCTTCGGTCCATTGAGCTTTCGAGCGCGTTTGCCAGTCAGCAGGGACCACAGTAGATTCATTTCCAGCATCAATATATATACCTGCATTTTCCTTTATGAAATCGTGAATCACTTTGCGGGTATAGTTGTTATCAACACATCCGATCACAATCGGCATTAAGATATCCGAATAGGAAATGTCTGTTAAGTAGTCCGTGTTAAAAAGTTCTAACACATCTTCTACTGATTCAATATAGCCCGTGGTTTTGCTGCGAATATCAATGTTGTAAGCATAAGAATAGCGGGATGCAAGCACGTCAGCTTTTTTCAATCCAACTTCTGAAGCTAAAAACAATTGATTCCCCAAATTCTTCTCTTCAATCACGTCGGGATCGGCAATAACATAAGTAGCGGCGCGTTTACTTGTTCCAAGCAATTGTGCAATATGCTGAACGAGATAACCACCCGTACCACCTGTCCCGATTTGAACGATAAATGGATAAATGCCTTTTTTGGTAGAGTAATCCGTTTTTGCTGAATCCAGAAGGTTAATCATTTGGCCACCTCAATCTTGTGGAGATCGTACTCTGGGAGTTCAGAAAACGGTGTTTCAAATAAATCTGTGAGATTTAATGATTTGTGACCAATCTCTTCATTCACAAACATTCGAGCGGTCATATCCGGAAAGAATTTCTGTGTATGCCCGATAATGGCATAGCACATTCCTGGAGATCGCTCAGATTGATTATCAAGTGAAGAGGGAGCGGGTGGCATAGTATGGTGCGAATGAATTTCTAGAAGTTTCATACCATCCGAAAAGCGGTCAGCTAATTCAAATATTGTCTCGATCACTTCGATCTGATATTCTTCAACTCGCTGCGAAGGAATATCCAACACATATTGTTGAGTATTCGTCATATAGTAGATGTCGGCATGAACTTCAAGGCTATGCTTTCCATACTCTTTAGCTATCGCAATAAATTGCTGTAGCAAAGTAAATGGAAGAGGATAAAGAGAAGACCGGAAGTGATTCCGGTCTTGATTTGGTGCGCCTTTCGGTTTTGCTTTCATGACGATCACGATAATGTTCTTTTTCTTCAAAAAGACCACATCGGTATGATTTTTAACCAATTCCGGATACTCTTTCTCCATCCGCGCTCGGAGCATTTCTCCGGTTAGCGGCTGGCGTACAGGGTCTTGGTCTTTTTTCTTCACAAGCAATCCTTCAGCAAGCTCTTCAGGTGAAAAGAAATCCACTACCGGTAGCGAATCGCCCATGAAGCGAATAACGGTCTCTTCGTCCGGTTTAAAAGCGTCTGCGGCATCCTTTTTAGGAGCGGGAGCTTTTGGGGCTTCTTTTGGTCCATATACAGCATTAGCAGCATTAACTTTCTTCTGCAGTTCTTCTTGCTGTTTGGCTTTCTTCTCGGCTTCAGCTTGTTTTTTCTGGTTTTCTTTATCTTGTTTCTCTTTTTCGTTGGAATCCACCATATTGAAAAGCTCGAAAATGTTAGTCATAGTAAGTTCTCCTCTCTTGAAGCTATCCTCTAAGGTATAGGCTTACTCAAGTCCAATTAATAATCTGTTTCTCTCAAAACCTGTTCGAGTGTTTTACGTGCGGGAACAAGCCAATCATCGCTATAGGGCTGCTCGTCCAATTCGTGAAGCAACTTCCGGAAAGTGTTGATTCCTAAGGTAGTCCGTACACCATGGTCCTCGTTAAAAGGAGCAGAAAAGAACAGCAATACTGCTTTTTTCGCTTCTAATAGAGAATCGACCAGGAGTCGTTCGTTAATACCCCAGCAAACCGTTCCAGAGCCTTTCATGACGTTTGGATAGGGAAAGTCATATAAGGGCGTTTCAGGCGTAATGGGCTCCTTATTGTTCTCTACCGCATAAATCCGCATCGTATCAATTAGTTTTTGATTTCCCATGCCTTTGAGTTCACACATAAAGATCATTCGAGGAAAGGCGAGAGAAAAGAATTCGTCTTCACCTTTGTATCGAATATCAAATGACTTTTGCGGAATCTCAAAAACGACCTGCTCTAAATTTCCACTCGGATGACTGGAATAAAGTAATGTGCCTTCCGGAAGAATAGGGGAGACGATCATCTCTTCTCTCAAATTAGGTTCGCTTTCAGGCATTTCGCTAATGTTAGACAATACGCGAATGACTTGTTCCAATGAAAAGTATTGTTCCGGCCCTTTTACACCTGGGGCTATCTCTTGGCGTCCGATGATTGGAAAATCGGGATTTTTTGGCACGTCAGTGAATTGCAATGTCCAATTCATGAAGTCACTTCCTTTTTGGTGTTTTTGCTGTGAAGCAATATCTCTCTCAACGCATCGTCGTATGCTGGTAAACCGAAATCGGTAATTGTGCAAAAAAACAATTTACCTTTCTGTTTTCCGAACGCCAATGATTCGTCGTAATCTAGACAATCGATTGGGAAATCGGCGGCAGCAGGATAATCAATTTCAAAAATCGCCAGCTCTTGGTTTGTAAAAGCTTTTTCGATTTTCTCTTTTCCGCTGTCTGTAAATTGGCTATTAGCCATAAAGCTCTCGTAGTCTTTATCAAAGTCATCACAATACGTATCGTAAACAGTTAACTCAAAAACTTTAGATACAATGCCAGTGAAGACTTCGACTATTTCTAAACTGCCATAGTAGGTAGGAATGATAGAAAGATCCTTTAGTTTCTTGGGCTCTATCCCCGACTTAACTGCGACAGCTACCAGTTTTAAAGACCGCAAATATTCTTGGCACATATAAAATTCTTCATGCTCCATGCTCATGGAATCACCTCATATCAACGGAAAAGCCGGTATAGGCCTTTCCGTTTCAGTTTTAGAAAAATTCCACATTATCTCGAGCATACAAAGAAGAGAGGACCACGGTGAGTCTTGTAAGAAGTAGATGGTGCCTAATTCATCTTCACTTCTTACAGATTGCTCAAAGAGGTCATATGCTTTATTTACCGCCTCAACAGTTAAGAGAGAAAAATCGATGTGTTTGACGTCCATTCGATTCAACATACAATAAAGCGCGTACATCTCCTTCTCTACTTCAGCAGATTCATTTCTTTCATAAACAGGCTGCGCTTCGAAAGCAGCGTTTATCTTTTCAAAGTCGTATTTCATACCAATTCTCCTTCAGAAAATGAAAAGAACACGATGGCTTGATGGCCGTCATGTTCTTTCACTCTCAATGTATTTTTAATATGTTCTCACTGGCAAGATCAATTGTACTTGCTTTGTTTTTTCGTTAACTCCCTCTACAGTGAATGGGCGCTGGGCTCCACAAAAGTTCAGCTTAACAGCATCTGAATCGATTCGTTTCAGAGCTTCAAGCAAAAACCCAGAAGAGAAAGAAACTGTGAATCCGGCTTCACCCGTGTATTCAATAAATGAAAGCTCACGATGTCCTTTAGCGGTTTCGTTTTTTGAATCCAGCTTTACAAAAAGTCCATCCACTTCTAGCTTGATTACGCCTTCTGAGGAAAGAGTCGATAGCAACTGAAGAGATTCAGTGAATTCTTTAGCGTCTACTGTCAATTCGCCATCAAAAGTTGTCGGAATCAAACGCTGTGTGTCAGGATAGTTGCCTTCCAACAAGCGAGAGTAATAGATCGTATTCCCGTTGGCCATCGCGATTTGCGAGGTATCAATTGATAAGAGAATATCTTTGGAAAGGTCAAATGCTTTTAATGCGTGATCCAGCATTTTACCAGGAATCGTAACCGATACTTCCTCCAATTTCTCTTCCAAAGGAATAGTGACTTTTGCTAACCGATGGCTATCAGTCGAGATTGCTTGCAGGGTTTCGCCAACCTGTAGATTCACGCCTGTTAAAACAGGGCGAGTTTCTGTTTTGGCAACTGCAAAAACCGTTCGGGAGATAAGTTCAGAGAACTTTTGGCCCGTTAGAACAATTGGCGCTGACGTAGGATTGGCTCCGATCTTCGGATAATCCTCAGCTGCCATTGTCGTGAAGCTCAAAGAGGTTTTCTTTCCTTGAGTCACCTGTAGGTTTTTGTCAACAAGCTCGAATGTGATTTCTCCACTAAGTTTAGATGTAACTTCAAAAGCTTCTTTTGTAAGAACAGCCGCTCCTGCAGTGTCAATCATTGTTGTTTCTCCATTTGGAAGAATGCGATGAATGATACTTTCGCTGGCGTTACTGGCTGTTAGCACAATACAATCGTCCATTGCTTCTACTTTAATTCCTGACAAAATTGGAATCGTACCTTTAGCGTTCAGAACCGGACGGAGTTTTTGCATAGCTTGTTGGATAGCATCTTTAGTTAGTGTGAATTTCATTTTAATATTCTCCCTTCACTTCGCTGCCCTAAAAGGTGCAGACTTACAAGCAATAAAAAAACACATAGAAGAGAAGGGGATGCCTTCTCCTTTATGTGTTCAAGTCTCTCGATTAAGCTGGTTGAACCGCTTTACGGTCTTCTTGGATCAGCTGAATCGTTTCATTACAAATGGTTTTGTCCATTTTAAGCAATAGGCTCAAATGGCTTTCCAGTTTCTCGTGTAGAGTAATTTGCGCGTAATACAGCATTTCATCTTCCGTCAATTTTAGACTTTGACAATACTCAATGTACTTTTTGACGGGGATTAATACTTTGGCAACTTCTCTTAATTGTTCTTCGGTAGCTTCCCCTATTTGCATCCGCTCACCGGTAATTTTCTTCATGAGTCCAGGTACAAACTCGACACCGATTGAAAGCGACTTGAATAAGGAAATTGTATGCTCCAAAGGAGATTTCTCGGTCATACTCGATGCCATATCAGCTGATTTTCCAGTACGGTCTTTTGGCTTTTCATTTGATTGGTCGAGATGTGCCGTTGTAGTGCTAGAATCAAAAGTCTCTGTTCGCTGTTCTTGGTTGTTGGATTGCTTACATCCTTCAGGCAAGAACTTCGCAGGAATAGTAGGCGGGTTAAATTTACCGCTGATTTGTCTTTTCTCTCCCGAAATTTTGAAATAACCATACACGTTACATTTGCCTTTTTTCTGTAACGGTACCCAAAAATTAGGGAGGTCATACAAATATCGGCCGATGCCCCATTGAACTGCTGCTCGTTTGAGGGCATTGGAATAGCCGCCTTTAATTGATTCAATGTCTGAAATTTCTGCTCCATCAACTCGTGAGATCCATTCTCCTTCGATTTTGATGGACAAAATACAACTGAATCCTTGTTTCTGTCCTTTTGCGGTCTCGATAATCATTTGCTTGAAGTCCGATTTCCAAAGAGCTCCGCAAGTTGTATCTAAGCGATCCATAATAACGCGAGCATTTAGATAAGGGACAACAAGTATTGAGATTTCTCCGTTTCTCTCGGTAGCAGATTGAACTTTCCATTCGATTTCATCATAACTAAATGGTGCTTTCAATCCCTCCATAACTTTTGTGTTCTCCATTAAAAATACACCCTTTCCCAAACGTTTTTACTCTTCAATTTTTAATTGAAAACGCAAAAAAGCCCCTGGGTTGATTAGTCATCATAGCAAAATAGCTATGTGTCAGAATCAGCCCAGAGGCTTGTTAGAGTCATCACCGTCAGAACGTGTAACGTTCGACAAAATTAAAAAAATTAAAGAATATACTGATAGTATACCCGTTCTTCCATCAAAAATAAATAGAGTTATTACTTTTTTGGAAAAGCTGTGCTATAGTCAAAGTAATTTCAAATCAACGCAAGCACTGCGCATATTCACCGCTATCTTATGAGATAGCGGGAATGTGCGTTTTTTTTATTTTCTATAAAGGAAGGGGATTACATGGGAAAAGAACAGATTCATGTGTGTTCGGTATTTACTAAAAAATTTCCATCAGAAATGAAAGAACAAATAAAGCGTTCACTGTTTGAAGCGGGATACAAGCTACACAATTTTCAATCGGTAGGAGAATTTAGAAATTGGTATAGCGATTATCAAGCGGAAGTTTGTCTCCTGCTCGACGAAGAAATAGATTCTATCGAGTACGATTCGCTAAAAGGCGAATTTGCAGAGTTAAATGATTTTATATTTATCGATTCACAAAATGCAGGAAAAGGGGATTGGACCGGCACGCCAGTCCTAATTGATAAAAAATCTAATGAGCTTGATGAAGTTACTTTAATCGAAGAGATTAAAGCTGTTATTCCTATTGATGAAAATGAAGCGTTTTACGACGATGAAAGTGAAGTCGATTCAGAGGAAGAACTTGAAAATGAAAGTGACACATTTGATTCGTTTACTGAAGGAGCGCCCTCATACGCTCAAGAAGTCGATGAAGATCCCTATATGGGAGAAGAACCGCCACTTTCAGAAGAGGAAATGGCTGAGATTGCTCGTGATTCACAAGAGCAGGAACTGAACGAAATTCAACAGCCAATTGAGTCCATTGAAGATTCTGAAGCTCCTAAAGTGGCTGAAAAAGCAGTAATCGAACAGACTTCATCAGCGAACGATAGTGCCAGTTATTCTAAAAGACTTCGTAGTATCCAAAAAAGCCTGACCGGTCCACAAATGGATGATTTTAAAACAATTGGTGTCTGGTCCCCGCTTCCCGCGATGGGCGTCACGTCGTTCATCTTAAACTTTTCATTCTTTCTTGCAGAGAACCGAATTCATACGGCGGTCTTAGAGAGCCTAACAAGTAATCATATTTTAAAAGACTGGCTGCTTCGATACGGTTCTGTACCGGATAAGTGGGTGAGCTTGGCTCAAAACTTACATGCCGATCAAGCGATTGGAAATAGCGAATGGGTTTATCGTGGTGTGAAATTTTTCCCTTTAAACACGAAAGATGGCAAGCATCAATGGAATCCAGACTCCTTTGATGCCTTTTATCGAATGACCGGCATCTACGATGTGACGTTAATTGATATCCCTAATGGGGAAATGGCTGCCTTTACAAAAGAATCACTAAGTTATTTAGATGAACTTTGGATATTGGTAGACGATCGGGTGCAGCAATTGAATAGCTGGAAAGGATACATCAAAGAAATTAAGGAATCCTCTGGTCTAGATATTCACCTGATCCACAATAAAGCAATTTCAGCTTCAAAACCTGGCATTATATCAGAGGGGCTAGGCTGTAACTTATTAGCTGAAATGCCTCCCTTGTGGGAAGAAACAGCTAGAAATTACTATCAAAACCATCCGCTTTACTTTCAAGCAGGTGTAAGAGAAAAAGTGCAAAAGCCATATCATCAGCTCGCTAGACATCTAATCGGGCCGTCATTCCAGTTACAAGAGAAAAAAGCGAACTGGTGGGAGCAGCTAACGAAGTCTAAGGGATTTCAGAAAATCTTGAACGGCTAAATTAGAAGTGATATAGTAAATTTATTAAAAATTTTTAAATTTACTATGTCGAGCGAAACCCGCTCCGACGGTGACGATCAGAAAAAGCCTTTGGGCTGATTTGGAGATAGCTTTTGCTATTGTCTATTAATCAGTCCAGGGGCTTTTTTCTTGTCGAAAAATGACGAATGAAAGGGGCGAAGGACTATGAATGAGCAACGTATGATTAAAAAAGCATTGATGCAAGGAAAGGTACAAATATCAGGGCACACGTTCTTACGTATTGAAAAACGGGGCTATACACGTTCTGATATGATCAATTGCATTATGCAGGGAGAAATGACACGAACAACTATGTATAACAAACGAATCGCATTTGAGATTGAGGGATTTGATACGGATGGACTGCCGATGGTTTTAATTATTGGTAGAGGTAAGAAGCCTGCAAAGTACCGCATTGTTACCGCGATGCCACCCATCCATAAACGATTCAAAAGAATAATCTAATCGAAGGAGAGGATATTATGAGAGGCACTTTGAGACGCACAAGAATGAAGGATTGGTACGAAATCATTCGTGAGACTTGTCCGATTTGTGGAAAAAGCGGCGGTTGTATGCTGCATAGTGATCAAAATCGAGTGGTCTGCATTCGAGTAGAAAGTAAAATTGTCTTCTCGAAAAAAATGACTTCTTGGCTTCACTTTTTGAAAGAACCTGTATCCAAAGAAAAGAACCTTGATGAGTATGTCTTGGAAAGTGAGAAAGCCTCTGTGGAGCAGCTTAGTGCAGTCTACGGTGCGATGCTTGAAAACACTTACCTTCTCGACACTCATCACGAACACTTGACGGGGCCGAGCCGCTCGATGCAGGAAAAGGAAATTTATCATCGCGAATATCGTACGTTTCCGGCAAAGTCATGGGATACAACAAAGGCAATGCTTGATCATGTAAGTGAAAAAGCATTTGAAGGAGTACCTGGTTTATTCAAAAATAAGTTCGGTTGGATGATTGCGGGCGCACCAGGCATCTTGATTCCTTACCGCAACACGCGGAATCAAATTACAGGGTTTCAGATCCGTGTCGATAACCCCGGATTTAAAGCGGTCCTTGAAGGAACGTTTAATGATCACATAACAGCCGAAATTATTGAAAAGCCAAATAAGGTACAAGTTAAAATTGATGGCGAAGTGTATAAAGAGGAATACTTGTCGGAAGGCGAACGCATCACCATTATGACCAATGGCAACTATGGTTCTGTATGTTTGAAGAAAGGCCAGCGGTATTTTTGGTTATCTTCAGCTAATAAGGAGCAAGGAACAGGAGCGGGAAACCCCTTACCAGTTCATGTGGCGGTGCCAGTAAGCCAGCTGCAGAGTTGGGAAGAAGGGGAAATTCATCAGACTGAATCTGTTTGGATTACCGAGGGCGCGCTAAAAGCGGATATTGCAGTTGAGCACATGGAGCGGATTTATAAATCTGGTCAAATTGTCGATCAAGAGAAAACGCCGACTTTCATTGGATTGCCTGGTGTCTCCACTTGGTTCAATGCCATGGAAGTCTTGGAAGAAATGAATACTCGCATTGTGACGTTAGCATACGATATGGACATGCTGGCGAATCCGGATGTTTTAAGACCACTGAAGGATTTCATTACGCATTTGAAGTCAAAAGACTATGAAGTGCGTATGGCAATGTGGAATGAGGAAGATGGGAAGGGAATTGATGATATGTTTTTGAATTCCAAGTTTCCGCAAATTAAAAATTTTTAATATGGGAGTATTGTTTGAGTGAAAAAGTCGTTTAGTTTTAACGGTTAAAACATTTGAAAAGGTACTAGAAAGAAGTAAACATGCGAATAAGTGGTTAACCACTTATTCGCATGTTTACTTCTTATTTTGATCAATTTGATTACTCTTCGTATCGTAAACTTTTACAATCGCTTTTGAGTTCGCACAACCACTCCTTGTCCTACATCCAGTCAACGCATAGTATAAGTTAATTCTTTAATGCGATATCTCAATCCTTTTTACGTTTTTTTGTATAAGAAAGCCCTCATGAGAGCACTCTTGTGATTTATTGGAAATGAGACTTTTTGTATTACAAACAGTGCACCTTATAAACGTTCTTAAAGTTATTGAAATCCATGGAATTAAATTCATCGATTTTCTATCTCATACTGTAGTACATTTCGCATTTCCTGAAGTTCACTAGATAACTCAAAAACGATGGAAAAAAAGTTTATCTGTCCAACTTCATTGTAAAACATTCTTCTCTGTCGTTTTTTTGTATCATGTTCTTCCCACTTCGCCAGAATACCAATTCCTGGTATCCCAAGAACTGTTCCTAAAATAGAGCTTCCTATTGTATCCGTTGACCTTTCTCTGATTGTTAATTTCTCTTTTAATTCACTTGGATTATATTCAAATGGATCAAAAATAATATATTCATTATTAGAAATCTTAAATCTGCAAAAAGAAATTATATATCTGAGGACAAGGTTAAAATGTTCTGCTATCTCATTTGCTTCCCGGTTTCTTATTACTTCATGATGAGCTTCCCAGTTTTCAAATACATCAGGAATAAGATCGCTTCGTAGAGTCGTAAGCAAGTTGCATCCCATCCACAACTTAACTGCTCCTTCTACGCCATTTTTCACATCTTTAGTAAACCTTAATTTCCCTTCTACAAGATCCATACGTTGTCTAAAATCTTCTATTTTGATTTTCCAGTTCCAGGTTATATAAGCAGCTATTTCTTCATCTTTTAAAAGCACTGGCATTAGTACATTTTCCATATCTGTCATAAATTTTGAAAAGTAAATAACATCTTCTTCATTCTCAATAATATCCTTCAAGTACTCAAGATATACCTCTTTTTTATCCACAAAAGTCATCTCCATTTACTATTTTTTCAATTTAGTATAGTGCTAGATAGAGAGAAAAAACATCTTTTTTTTAATTTTTCGAAAAGCAATTTCTTTTTATATTTGTTCGTTTACACCAGATATTTTAAGCTCTCTAAAGAAATATTAAAATTTATACCAAAAGACTTTATAATAAACCAAAGTACATAGGAAAGAGGGCTGAATAATACTATGTCCAATGAAGAATTACTATTAAATAAAGTTTTGGATGCGAGCTCCAATACAATCTGGGAAGAATTACAAAAAATTAAGGAATCCTCAGAAACAGAAAAGAAGATTATAAGACGTAGATGGGCATGGGAACTGATTCAAAATGCATCAGACTGTACGCCAAAAGGAGATAAAATAGATATAAACATCGAGTACGATGAAAACAATATTACGTTTGGTCATAATGGACTTCCTTTTTCATATGAAAATTTGTTGGATTTAATAACGCAAATCTCCTCGAAGCAAAGTTCAGAAGAAAAGAAAACAGGGAAATTCGGGACTGGTTTTATGTCGACCCATTTATTGTCAGAAGTTGTGCAGATAAAGGGATCGTACATTCAAAATGATAACCAATATACGCCATTAGAGTTTACTGTAGATAGGTCTGGTAATGAGTATAGTGAAATAAAAGACAAAACTAAAACTATGCTGGAGCAATTAAAGTTTTTAAATGGCAAACAAAAGGAATCAAGTGGAGTTTATGAAGATACAAAGTTTATTTATTCGCTAGAAAATGAAGAAATAAGAACTGCAGTTGCGGAAGGGATAGGGGATTTGAAAAAGAATATACCTTATGTCCTAACCTTTAACGAGCATATTAATTCTATAACATTTAATGGTAGTTGTTATAAAAAAGTAAACGAAAGGACTTCGAATATAAACGACAAGTTGAAAATAGTTCAAATCGATGCACCTGACGGAAATAACGAGTTGTTAATTTTAAATGAAAAAAATGTAACAGTTAGTTGTCCCGTAAAATTTGATGAAAAATGTTTGGTTTTTTTACCAATTCATAATAAAATTCCAAAAGTTTTTTGCGAGTTTCCACTCTTAGGCACCGAAGATTTTAGCTATCCCATAATTATTAACTCGAACTTATTTGAAGTAGAAAGAGACAGAAATGCTATTAGGGATAGTAATAAATTAAACAATGATTTGATACAAGTAGCTGTTTCCTTATATAAGGAATTGATAGATTATTGTACTACGAGTGAAATTACCAAAAATGAGTTTAATATATGCAGTCTAGAGAGTCCAGATACGTCAGCTATACAAAATTATAGCTATAGAGAAATTAGAAATTATATAGATACATCTTCAATTGTTCCTACTCATTACGGATGCGCTACAAAGTCAAAAAGGTCGGCTTTTAAAAACAGGAGTGGGGAAGTGGTAATGAGCATACCGACAACTGAAAAAGTAGAAAACCTAGATTTATTCTGGGACATTTTATCTGAGTTTGAAAACTTACCTATCCCGACTAAAGAAACTTATCGAGGTTGGGGTGTAGTTTTTGGAAGTAATATTCAGTTCTCTCACATTAATAATATTTATTTAAAAGATTCATGTCTTGATGAATTGACTGACAAAATTCAAAACAAAATGCCAATCTTTGAATGGTTAAATGCATTTTATAATCTTTGGCTCAAAGATGAAGGGCTTGAAAAAGTAATAGAGTCAGCACATGTATTAAACCAAAATAATAAATTTGTGAAGTTTGAGAAAGTAAACTTCGATAGTGGTATTAATGATGAACTAAAGCAAATTTTGAGTATATTAGGAGGAAATATTAAAGGACGTTTAATACGAAGCGAAATTCTTTCATTTAAAGACTATTTTGAAGAGTATCCTAAAAAAATTAAAACGAACGAAGATTGTTCTGTTCAGATTGAGTCTAAAGTATCTGAAATACTTGGAAAGGAAAACGTGGAAACAGAAAGAGAAGAATCTATTCAAAGAATATTCAACAGATTAACAAATTGGTTCATATCAAATCCGGAAAAATCGAAAGAATGGTTTGAAAATTTATACCCTAAGAGAATGATGTTATCTTCTCCAGAAGAAAATTTGAGAAGGTACAAGATAGCTGAAAAAATAGAAGAAAAAAATATAAAGTATGAAGAATTAGATGAAATCATAAATAATCGTGAAAAAGTAATGGAGATCATAACTAATTCCGAACTAAGCAAAGAGGAGATCATTCAACAGCTCAAACATGTTGTCACGTCATCCGAAGAAATGAAACGCTATGTCGAAAGCTTATTGTTTAGAAGTACGAAAAATGTTTACGAATATCTAAAGGGCCTTAGAGATTATACTCTTCCAGCAACTTTGGAAGATTGGATAAACAAAAAATATTCAGAAACGGTATTTTCAGCGAAGTACAAAGGGGAAGATTATAGAATTATTATACGCCCAAGTGACTACCAAAAAATAATCTTCTATTATGATGAAGAATTAGAAGCTTTAGACGATGTAGACTATCAATTATGGACAGATGATGGAGAAGTACAGCGAATGGTTACCTTAGGTGATTTACTTAAAACAACTGGTATATCTAAAATTCCATTAACTAAGTTATAGGAAAGGAATTTTCTAATGTTTAGCACAATTAGTGATGTCAAAAACAAAATTATTGAAAATAGCAGAGAGAAGACGACCTATCTGCACCCAATTGAGAGCCCTGAAGAAGTAGCAAAATTAATTGTTGCATACTCGAATAGTGACGGTGGAGACCTGGTCTTTGGAATACGAGATGATGGTAAGAGGCTAGAAGTGAAAAGCTTTCCTTTTAAATATGATTTGCAGAGTGTTCTAGAGCTGATAGAGGGAACGATAGATATTCAGAGTGCAAAATTTAATCTAAATGACGCTAAACTTTTTTATATTTCTATCAATAAAGCAGACGAATTAGTAAAGGTAAATAAAACGATATATAGAATTGATAATTGTGGTCGTGCAGAGGAAATTAAGAATCAAAAAATATTTATCTCATATTGTTGGAGTGATCAAGCTTTTGCCGATTTAATTGATAACGATTTTAAAACTATGGGGTATAGTTTGACTAGAGACATTCGAGATATTGAGTTTAAAGATAGTATCAAAGATTTTATGAAAACTATTGGAAAACACGATTTTGTGATTAGTATAGTTAGTGACAATTATTTAAAGTCTGTAAATTGCATGTACGAGATATCAGAAGTTATGCGTTCTAGAGAGTATAAAGAGAAAATGTTATTAATAATATTGAAAGAATCAGATAGGAAATTTCTACCTTCACCTGTAGAGGTAACTTCTGTATTTGCAACTAACATATATTCTTTGGAACAGCGTATTGACTATATATCATATTGGGAAGAAAAAGAGGCAGCTTATTTAAAAATGATTCGAAAAATAACACAAGATACTAATAAAATTGAAGCTTTGCAGGAGTTAAAAAGGATTGAGAATATCTCGAGAAATGTTAGTGAGTTTTTATCAGAGATAAGTGATTGGAGTAATACTAATCTCAGTGAGCTTAAAGCATCTAACTACTCCGCTTTCACAAAAGAAATTAATAAATAGCCAACTCGAATCCATATAAATTTACAAACTTCTTTTACGAAACAAAAAGACAATATTGACGAGTTCAATGTCCAAAAGTAAAAGATCTTTTAAAAAAAATTAAAAAAGTGGTGTACGAAGTGATTATCGCCTTATGCACTGCTTTTTTAGTTTCTAAAAATGAAGAAAGGAAGAATGCTAAAAAAGTAACAACAATGGATCTATACATTTTATTATGGAAAATATTTTAAAAAGCCATTGCGGTAATTTTTAGAATTGGGTATGATAAGAGTAATTAAATGACAAGTCAATGGGAGCACCCCACTGTAAACACGACTTCGCACTGCTGTGCGCAAGTTTATCGTGTTTAGAGTGGGGTTTTTTCGTTTTTCTGGAGAAATTCCGCAAATCACTCGGAGGTGGGAACATGAAGAAAGGTGCTTCAAAACTCAAGGTTTCATTAATGGCTGCACTGGCCACAACCGCTTTTATGGCAACGTCAGCATCAGCCAACGTATCCAATGCACTGAACCAAGCAGGCATCAGTGATACAGGGAGCACAGACGGTCTATTTGAAGATCTACAGAAAGTCGTTTACTTGATCATGGGGCTAGGTGGTCTTTGGGGAGTTGCTTGTATCGTTGTAGGAGCCATTTTACTTTCAGGTAGCGCAGGTAACCCTCAAAAACGTGCAACGGGCATGGGGGCTCTAGGCTTTGCAATTGCTGGTATCTTTGTCATCTACAAAGCATACGACATCGCTGGCTGGGCTACAGGAATTGGTAGTTAACCAAGTCCTATACCCTGAGCAAAAACACCTTCATTTGAATAGATGAGGGTGTTTTTATTCTTTATACGGAGGGAGTCAATATAAATGAGAGTTGCTAAAGTACCGGTCGATATGTCCAGTGAACAGAAAGAAATCATGGGAGTTATTTCAAAACGACAGCTGATCTATTTGGTCGTTGGAGGCATTCTTTTATACACCTACGTTCCATTTGTATATTTACTGTTCGCAAAAATCTCATGGTTTATCGGAGCGGTAGCTGCAATGATCAGCGCCACGCCGGTAATCTTCTCTATAATATTTCTCGGTTTTGTAAAAGTCGGTAAGCATAACATGAATCGCGATACTTACTATTGGATCGTGCTTCAAAGAAAAACTCAATACGGAAGCTGGAGAAAGGGGCGTTTAGAAGAATGAAAGACCTTTTGTTCTTAGTAATTTTACTGCTTGTTATGTACATCATCGCAAAGATAGCGATGAAAGAACCTATCCTACCCTGGAAAGAATCTAAAAAAGGCAATCAAAAATACAAAGGTAAAGTGAATAAGAAAAAGCAAAAAAACGATGATGAGGAGGAAGTCGAAGCCAATCCATTTAAAGACTTTTTCCCAAATCTAGTAGGAATAGAAAACCACATGATTGTTCAACACGGAAATGTATTTTCAATTATGGCCGAAGTTCAACCCGTGAACTACTTCCTTATGAATCCGGAAGAGCAAGAAGGCGTAGATGCTGTTTTTGAAACCTGGTTGGCGCAAGTGAATAGCGTTCGCTGGTACTTGCAAAACCGCTTCGTAGATTTAACGGATCCGATTGAAGAAATTCAAAGAACCATGCAGGAAGAGGACGACTTAAATCCGCTGGCTCGCGAATACGGAGAAAACTTAATTCGCGACTTGCAAGATTGGCAGACTTCTACTCCGAGATATGAAACGAAGCGATTCATGATTTTTGATTACACGATTGATGAAAAAGACATTAAAGCCGAGACACAGGAAGAACTTGAAGAAAAGATTGTTGAAAAAGCCTTTAGTGAGCTTCATCGACGTGTTACTGCTGCTCAAATGCAATTACGAAAAGCGAATATTGAAGTGCAACTGCTCACGACTGACGGAATTTCAGAAGTGATGTACTACCAGTTCAATAGAAGAAAGGCGTTAAAAAATCGGTACAAAAACTTTGAAGAGAAAGAAAAGTTATCTCTATATGTAACAGCCGATCAAAGCGATTCGAAAATAATGGCGGTAAAAGGTGAAATAGAGCAAGCAGAAGAGGCAGCGAAAGTAGCTAAGGAAAAAGCTAGTTAAACCTATTTGGAGAAGGGAGTTATCACACGATGAAAAAGAAGAAATTCGGAAGAAAGAACAAACAAAATGAAGCGGACGTGTTGGAAGAAACACCAATTGATGAAAAGAAACTTCCAATCAATCAAGTCCCGGACATTTGGGATGTGATGTCACCGGAAGGACTTTCAATTAAACGTACATCAGATGATATGGGAATTATAAAGCAATCACTTGGAACACAAACGTTTTTCCGTCCTTTCTATGTGACGCGAGAAGGCTTCCCGAGAAAGATGCAAACTAATTGGCTATACGCCCTTACTTCAAGCGGAGAAATCGATTTAATGATTCATGTTAATAAAGTAGCTAAAAATGAAGCGATACGAATGCTGCAAAAGCAAAACACCATCATCAAATCGAACTTGCAGTTTCAGCTGAAACGGGGAAATCAAGACTCGGTTATGGACAATCGCACAAAAATTGCTGATACGGAAATGTTGATGGAGGAAATTCAGTTCAGTGACAATGACGCTTTCAATGTAGCGATTACAGGGACGGTATATGGAGATAGTGAGCGAGAGCTTAATAAGTACAGTGAATATATCGAGGATGAAATGAGCTCCAAGTTTTTCACGCTTGCTTCAACGTGGGGAAGAGTGAAGAAAGGATTTCGAAGTGTATCTCCAATTGCTCTCAATGAAATCCACGATGCAAACCGAAACTTAGATCGTCGAGCGCTAGCAACCTTTTCTCCTTTTATTAGCGGAAGCGGAAAATTTAATGGCGGTGTACCACTTGGAAAAAATCGAATCACAGGACAAAAAGAATTCTATAATGCGTTCGGTACTCCAGAAAACCGGCCAGAAAACTACAATATGTGCATCTTCGGCATATCAGGGTCCGGAAAATCACTCGGACTTAAATTGCTATTGTCGAGAGAAACGACCGGAGCAGCTGTCTATTCAAGACTAATTGATGTAGAAGGCGAGTTTAACAAAATCGTCAAACGATTAGGTGGAGCGGTGGTCAACCTGTCAGAAGAAAGCACCACTCGAATTAATCCATTAGCAATGAATGTTTCAAACGTTCCGATCGAGGACAATCAGGACGATGAGGAACTGGAACTTTTAGAAAATGCGGATCAACGAGAAATCATCGAAAAGAATGGAAAGAAATACATTTCATTTGTTCCGATTCGCGAAAAAATTAATGAAGGTCTAGACTTCTTCGACATCATTTGCCGAGGGAAAAACCAAGAAAAAGACGGGCTTACAGTATTTGAACAAAACTACATTGAGGAAGCTTTGAAATCCATCTATGACAAGCTGGGTTATTCTACACACCCTTCATCTTTATATGAAGAAGTGCCGAAAGAAGTAAACGGCATGATCATTCAATCAAAGGTTAGAAAGGCAGAACCGACCATCAGTGATGTTTATCAATATCTCACTGAACACTTTGGTGATAAAGGAAACTGCGAGCGTTTACTAGCAGCTATCAGACCATTTTTACGTGATGGCTCTAAGCCGATTTTCGATGGCCAAACGTACTTAGGCGAAGAGGATGTTGACTTACACGGCGCAAGGCTAGTTAGTTTCAACATTTCTCAGATGGAAGAAGGGTTCCTGCGGCCAATCGCTTATCACGTCATTCTTAACTACATTTGGGAATACTTCGTGAAGAACGTCGATAACGAAGAGAAAAAGAAAATCATCTATGCCGATGAATTCTGGACGATGGTTGATAACGAACAAACAGTTTCATTTGCAGAAAAAGTTGCTCGCCGAGCGCGGAAACGTAATGCCGGCCTAAGAGTCGCTTCACAAGATGTGCAACGAATTCTAGAATCTCCAAAAGCACGAGCTGTTATTCAAAACTCTCATACAACGCTTTTCTTAAAGCAGAATCGAATTGACTTGAAATTGATTGCGGAAAACTTTGATTTATCGCAAGGAGAGCTAGATACCTTGTTCCAGAATCCGGATAAGGGTGAGGGGATTTTAAGAACAGGTCGCTCATCTGTATGGCTTCAAACCGATCCATCGAAAGATGAAATTGTGTTCATCGAGAGCAACACGGCCCATGTCGAAATGCATCGAAAGCGAAAAGAGTTTAGTAAAGAGACATATTACAGTTGAGGGGAGGCTTTGTAGATGTTTGACATGGTAAGTGAAAAGTTAATTCAGATTCTTGAAGAATCTTTACTATGGATGTTCGAAAGCTTTATTTCCCCTTTTGCTGATTTGCGCTTGATCACTACATTGATTTTCGGAAGAGATGAGGATTTAAGCTCGGTTTGGGGAACGTTCCGGCCAGACGAATTAGCTCTTGCATTAGGACCGGTGTATTACACCGTAATGGGCTTAGCGGGCATTGTGCTTTTATCCCTAATTGCGGTCAATGGCGCAAGGATTAGTTCATCTGGAAGAAACCCACAGACACGAAACGTTCTAACAGATTTTCTAAAAGATTTACTTTTTGTAGGAATCGTTCTACTGAATCTCCCTGTTATATATGATCTGCTCTTTGCGATCAATATGAATATAGTGGATTTGTTTTCATCCGTTTACGACACAGAAGAAGTAACTCGTTTTTCGAGTTCATATGAGGATATGTCAGGTGCTGCAGGTTCGAGCATAGGAACACTAGGGCTGATCTTCGTATTTTTGATACTCACTGGGTTAACGTTGTGGGCGAATCTTTATTACTTGATGAGAAAAGTGACGTTAATCATTTTGATGGCTCTTGGACCGCTCATGGTGGTGATGTGGTTACTGCCACAATTTAAGAATCTAACAGGAGCTTGGTTCCGCGAATTGATAGGCTCAATTTTTGTTCAGGCAGTACATGCTTTTGTTTTCTTCACTATAGCCACAGTATCTTCAGCAGATTCTAGTTTCATTGGAACAGTCATGGTATACGTGCTATTCATTCCTATCACTGAAAGTATCCGCCGTTTGCTAAGCGTGGGTGGAGATATGCAAGGTGGACTAGCGAAAACAGGTGCTATGTTCGGCATGGCAGGACTAGCGGGTATGGCAGGCTCTATAAAAGGGGCAATGAATGATAAGAGCGTCATGGGAGCTATTCAAGAAGCATACAAAGGCGGTTCCGGTGCTATGAAAGGAAAAAGTAAATCCGGAGAAGATACCGAAAATGGTGCGGACAGCTTGAAAAATACCCTCGGTGCAAACGCTGGTAGTGATGTTGGCTCTGATACTAAAGCAGAAAAAATGTTGAAAACCGGAGATATATTCTCGAAAGGCGGCAAAGCGGTCATGGGAATGGCCGGTTCTGTTGCCGGTATGGGATTAGGTCCGGTCGGCGCAATGGCCGGTGCTACGGCAGGTTTTGCAGCTGGAGGTGCGCTTGGTGGGGTTACCGGTAGAGCGGGAGCAGCATTAGCTCAAGGAGCCGCTTCTCGATTAGAGAAAGGGAAAGAAGCCGCTTCCGGAGTTCCAAAAGAGGGTTCGGCTGAGTTTGCTGATGCTGTAGCAGATACAGAAACAGCTAACTGGGCAAAAGAAAATAAAGACTCCATCATGGCGGATTTGAAAGAGCGATTCCCTAACGCAAGTCCAGCAGATTTGGACAAGAAATTTGATGGCATACAAAAAGAGAAAAGAGCCGGCTTCTATCAAGGGGCCCAGGCTAACTTCAAAGAAGCCAATGCAAATGCGAAGAATGATGCACTTGGTAAAGATCTCGCAAACTCTTCCGCTCTTGCACTTGCTGACAAATGGGGAGAAAACAACCAGCAAGATTTCTTCGATCAGTATGACCAGGAACAACCTCAAAAGGCTGGCGAATCGAGAGGTAACTACCAGGCACGAAGAATGAATGCATTTAATGACAAAAAGGCTGAAATGCGCGGAAAGTTCCATGATGCCGGAATTGAAGCGCTAAATGGTAAAGGGCTAGACGAGCCAATGTCCAAAGAAACGTTTTTGAAAAATCTTGCACCAGCTGCGAGTAAACTGGCCGGCGTAACTAATCAAGATGGTTATTCAAATGCGATTAGAGGTGCAATTGATGATACGCAAGCCAATAGCAACAAGTTTGCTGCCAAAGATTTAGCAAATGCTTCTTCGACAGCATTAACAAATAATTGGGCAAAGCAAAACAAAGATAATTTCATGAATGATTTCGAAAAAGAGAATCCTAGACAGGCATCAGAATCTGAATCTGATTATCAATCACGAAAGAATACGGCCTTTAATAACAAAAAAGCTGATATGCAAAAAGCATTTTATGGAGCGGCAGTTGAATCTGCTGGGGGCGAAAGTGCTCTTGAATCCAAAATTGAGCCAAAAGCGTTTAGCGATCGTTTAGCTGCCAACGTTCAAAAAGTAGAAGGCGTTTCCCAACAGAGCGGATATTCGGAGGCAGTTGCTGGCGCGATTAAAACAACGCAAGCGAATGATGGCAAAGCCCCTGCGAAAGATTTAGCAAATGCATCTTCTGAAGCTTTAACGAATAACTGGGCTAAGCAAAATAAAGGTGCGTTCATGAGCAACTATGAACAAGCGAATCCACAACTAGAAAATGAAAGTGATTCAGCTTACCAAACACGTAAAAATACCGCTTTTAACTCGAAGAAGGCAGATATGCAAAAGGCTTTCTACGGAGCGGCAGTCACTTCAGTTGGCGGTGAAAATGCTTTAGAGACAAGCATTGAACCAAAAGCATTTAGCGAACGTCTTGCCACGAATATTCAAAAAGTAGAAGGCGTATCTCAACAATCTAGTTACAACGATGCGATCAAAGGAGCTATCCCTGTTGGGCGCGCGAACGGTGGAAAAGTGATTGCAAAAGATTTAGCGAACAATTCTGCGGCCGCTCTCACAGGGAATTGGGAACAGCAAAACAAAGAATCCTTCATGAACGATTATGCAACCCAGAATCCTCAAGCAGAAGGTGAATCGAACGTTGCCTTTCAACAAAGAGGTGCAAAAGCATTCGCAACTAAGAAGGCATCAATACAGAAAGCTTTCTACGGGGCAGCAGTCCAATCTGTAGGTGATGAAGCTAACCTAGAAAATGCTATATCTCCAGATGAATTCTCTAAGAACCTAAGCGGCAATATTCAAAAGGTTGAGGGTGTCGGAAACGAATATCAAACTGCAATGACAAATGCAGTAAACAACCTATCAGGTATGCAAATGACATCGCAAAAGGGTCAACCGAATATTCCGTATCTAGCGAGTGGAATGGCGAATGCAGCTGTTAAAAAACAGGAAAACGCTTATGTGGCTGATCAAGTTGCACAAGGAGTTACACCATCGTCTGCGGTTTCTGATTGGGATAACAATCACGCTATGCCAGCCTATCAAAAAGCGGTCGATACCTATAACGATTCCTTATCGGGCATTAGTAACATGAAGTCACTAAATCAGGCTTCAGGGCCGATGGGCAATATTGGACAATCTGTAGGGCGTAAGATTTCACAGGGGGCTGCATTTACTGGGGCTGCAACCGGAATAAGTGGCTTTGCAAAAGGTGTCACAGACTTAAAAGAAGCGACTGTAAAAGGCACAACAGCAATAGGAACAAACATGGTTAACAGCGTTTATAACGAGGAAGGGAACAAATTGGCTAATGGCTTTAAAGCAATTGGTCCGTCAATAAAAGCAGGACATTCAGAAGCCATTCAAACATTGGCCGATGCAAACGGCGGAGCGGTAAATGCACAAGCGGCAGTCAGCAACAACTTAGGATATGGCGCTGCAATCGTTGCGGGAGCGGGTGGATATCGAGCCGGCAAACGTATGGCGAATAAGTTATCTCCATACAAGTCAGCTGTCCAAGAATCAATTTCGTCTCCAAGCGAAGTCATGCAAATGGCTCAAACTATCACGGATGATCGAGGCAATACGCAAATCGCTCCTGGAGCTGTTAGACAGGTTATTACTCCTGAAGAATCTTACATCGAAGTGAAAACCAATAGCGGAGAAAATCGGGTGGTTTCTCGTAAAGGGGCTGGTCATCCAGGACTGCGCAAAGGAGAAGCAGTATATCAAGATCTCCAAATGCAAGATGACTCGCTGGTAGTAAGCAAACCTAAGGGCTCACAGACAAGCAGTTATCGCTTAGATAGTGGTGGCGGTAGAATCCCATCCAATGTGTCTGTTCAACAAAATCCGAATAGCTTACTAGGTACAGGGCAGACGAATTCACGACATACACCTATCAGTAAGAAAAATGTTCCGCTCTTTAACCAACACGTCGATTCAGGAAGCTTCTATGTTGAAGATATGGCTCAAGCTGGATTGGAAAATGTGCAAGTAGTTGTAGAGAAGGATCGTCAGTTTGTAACTGCTCAAAAAGAGGGCAAGACTTTTCGGGTGTCGCCAGTATATGCCGGTGACAGTCGATTAGGAACAAACGAATCTCGTACAATTCCGATGCAAATATCGAATAACAAAATTAAGCCAAACATTGCTAAAGGCTCGAATGTGGCAGTTGATTCCTATGTAGCAGGAAGTGATATTCCTGAAGACTATTACACATCAAACAGTTTGGGAGGAATGTTCCCGAACAATGATTATTCGAATATGATACCTAACAAACAAATGGAACGAGTACGACGGACACAGCAAAAACGCTCGAACTTAGACTCTGTAAGAAGAAAACAAGGCATATTGGGGTGAGGACTGAATGAGAATAGCAGGTGAACAAAAAGCTCAAGAAGAATCCGCCCTGAAGCGAGGCGCCAAAAACGTTGCGAAGAAACAAGCGAAAAAGCTTGGCAAAAAGGCGCTGAAAAAGTACGGCAAAGTCGCAGCAAAAGCTGCGGCAAAGGCCGGCCTTGCAGGAATAAAGGCTGTTATTTCTTTCCTAATTGGCTTGGGAGCTCCAGTAATTCTTACGATCATTGGCGTGTTGCTATTTATCGTCTTGGTCCTTGTAGCTACATCCATGCTATTTTCATGGGGAGAGAGTACAGATCTTGAATCGGATGCTTACGAATTGAAAGAGTACATCGAGCAGGCATCTTACAATTCGATTGATCAATCAAAAATCGAACAACGCCCTTATCAAGTTCCACCTGAATTAATTGTTTCTGCAATGCAAATTTATGAAGCAAACAGCGAAAAGAGTGCTTCATCAAAAGAAGCGGTCGATTTATTCGTAGAAGCTTTAAAACCAACGTTTAACTATACAGTAAGAGAAGGTTATGTTGAATCTGAACAAACAACGTGTAAAAAAGGTGAATGCGATACAGTCAAAAACAAAATACCATTTGAAATGAATTTGTTTACTTCTGTACAAGCATGGGACCGAACGATGGAAATAGATAATACAGCTCACTATAACGATTGGCAAGAATCGGTGCTTCATAAGACGGATTACGAAAAAACACCAGTCAAAGATGAAGATGGAAACATCATCCCTGGCGAGTATTGGTGGAAGCCGATTCCTTATACGATTACTACAAAATCCCGCTCACAAACCTTTGTATCGACTCCTGCTGAAACAATGGATTATTCCTATTTTGATACGGTTCTGCGCGGTGAACCTTTCAATTATGGACAAACAGACATCCAAATGGTTGAAGCGATTTATATGGCCACTGGGGGCGATATTCGCTATTCAGAATGGGCATCAGGTAATTCCTTCATTGGATTCGATGGAACGGTCGTACCCGGCAGCAGCATACCGACAGAGTTTATGGAAGTCTATCTTGCTGCAGAAAAAGCTTATAGCGTGGAATGGTATTATCTGGCCGCTTTTCATTATGTAGAGACGGCTTTCAGTACACACCCCACGATGATCTCATCGGCCGGTGCAGTAGGTCATATGCAGTTTCTTCCTTGTACATGGGTTGGGTGGGGATACCCGGGATGTAACGGGAACGGTTCATTCCAAATACCTGAGAAAGACATGAACGATCCCATCATTATTCAAAAATACGGCGGTTACGGAATTGACGCTGATAAAAACGGCAAGGCAAGTCCATGGGAGATAAAAGATGCCATCTTTGCAACCGCTCGCTATATGAACGCAATGGGATGGCAACGGGGTAAAGATGCGGCGATTTTCAATTACAACCGGAGTCACGCCTATGTCGACAAGATTAATGAATATGCGAACAAGTTTAAGTCTGAAGCAACTTTAAAACCTGCTGATGGTGAAATTCCAAAACTGGTACCAGGCTCCTTTATGCGGCCGACAATCGGTAGAAATTCGTCCCCTTATGGTCCGCGTTCTTTAGGGTCACGGAGTTTCCATTACGGGATGGATATTGCAAGTACAACCGCTCCTCCGGTAGTAGCAGTTGCAAATGGAGTAGTCACTCGTTCAGTCACAGGATGCCCGCAAAACGGACGGTTAGGAAGTACGTGCGGTGGCGGATGGGGCAATCACTTGTGGGTTAAATTCAATGTTGGTGGCAGAACCTACGAAGCGGTTTATGCCCATTTGTCCAGAGTGGCCGTATCCCAGGGTCAAACAGTTACACAGGGACAAATGCTCGGAAACATGGGGAACAGCGGAAGTTCAACCGGAATGCATTTACATTTCGAATTACACTCACCAGCAAGGACGGGAAATAGCAATGCGCTAAATCCGGCTCTTTACATTCCAATGAATTGATCAATATATTGAAATCTGTTTAAAAAAGGGGTGATCGCATGAGAAGTCTTACATTAAACCAATGGGCGCTAGTTTCTCTCCCTGTAATCTTTGGGGGCATGGGAGTTATGCTGGCAATGACATCGATTCAATAATATGGCTGACTCTATAAAGGAGTCGGTCAGTGAAGAAGGTGACACATGACAAACATCTCCATGAAACGTTGGTTCATACTCTTTGGCTGCGGAGTCGTAGTTCTCCTTTTAATCATTTGGTTTGTCTACTCTTCCGCACCTAAAGAAACAGAAGTTAAAACTGTAAAGTTAGAAGAGTCGCTGGAAGAAATCGAAAGTACAGTAGAAGCGACTCAAAAGGCAAATGATTTTGTGTTAAGTAAAGTACCCGATTCCAGTGTGTTTTTAAAATTCCATTTATCCAGCAATGAAAACGTTCATGAAGAGCATGAGGAGCACGATGAAGACGTGCTCGAGCACTCCTTCAATCACGAACACGAAAAAGTGACTAGGGAAGATCGCCAGACAGCCGCTCTTGAAATGTTTTACGGAGCAGTGACTACTGAAAGCAGTACCTATTTAACTTCAGCTTTAACGCCTGAAAGTTTTCAGAGTATATGGGAGGATGAAATGGACTTTGAAGTCCGTGAGCAGGTGATAACAGCTTTTTTAAGAGAAATGAACGGAGCGGGGTCTTTAGTTTCAATGGAGTACACATTGAATGTCGATAAGTTCGATCATGCAAAGGACAGCGGAACAATTATTTTAACGTATGCGGATAAATCAACTATGCAAGTTCCATTTTCCTTTGTAACGATAGGCGAAGGGGATCACAAGATTACGCAAATAGATCTAAGCGACTTTTTAGAATCTAGAAGCAGCTCATAGGAATACAAAAAGACGCCCTCAAGGGGGCGTCTTACTTTTAACTATAAATGTGTTCAATCATACCTTTCCAAGAACCAAAATGGACGATGATCAAACTAGCAGAAGGTGCAGACTTTTCATTCTTAGCTAGCTCTCTCCATTCACGTATTGTGGGAGGCGTTGTTGGATAGTAGTCTTTAATGATTTGTATAAGCAATTCCTTCGAATACACTCTGCGATATCCCGTAAGTTCATGTATTTCTTCGTCCGACAATCGTTTGAACAAAACTGTATAATTGGGCAGCTTGTGCTCTTTCGCATATTTATCCCATTCTAACTTTGTGGTTAGGCGGTGGCCATGCTCCTTCAATATGCTGATAACTGTTTCTTTATTATATTTAACCGGCCTATGCCGCTCATTTACACGTTCTGTTCCAATTGATTCTTTAACGGCGTTCCAGGATCCAAATTTCTTTATAAGCGTTTGGGAGTGAGGCAAGTTATTTTCCTTTCGATACTCGTTCCACTCGCGCGCGGATGTTAAAAATTCTTTATGTTCTTGAAGAAGTTCAATATAATGTGTCAATTCTGGTTGGGCATTACTTCTTTTGCCCTGTTCTTTATTTTTGTCGCTTTCGGTATTCATTTACTCACTCTCCACTTATATCCATTGTTGTTCAAGTGCTGAAATGCAGTAGCCAGCTGACCGGAGAACAAGTCTTTGTATGTTGCTAGATTTCCCCACGTTTTCGCAAACGGGTCTTGCGTTGGTTTTGGTTCGATGCCCTGTGATTTCACAATTTCATTTAACAAAAGCGTATTCAAATTAACACGATTCAAAAGCTCTTGCACGTCTTTGCGTTCGTTTACAGCTTGAATAGTTCGATAAAAATTTAGTTGGTCCTTTATGTGAAACTTTTCATATGTCTTATCGCCATCCACTAAAGTCAAAGGAGTGATGACCGCATTTTCGACTGGCGACAGATAAGAGCGTTCTAGGGTATTAATAACTTCTAATTCTAAGCTAGGGAAGACATGATGATCGGCATCCGGAAACTCTGTTTTAAAAAGATGCAAAGCATTGAGTAACACTTCCTCGTCTTCAAAGCGTTCACTAAACAAAGGAGATACCATGACAGGGAGCGGGTTAGGGAGTACCATAGAAAATTTGCCTGTTTCACGGTTAAAAGCGATGATGCTATCACGATGCTTATCTAATTGAGGTTCAATGTTTCGAGCATAGCTACCCCACTGAAAATAGTGGCTTACTTCAACGTCTGTAGCATCAGGGCCACATAGGGTTCCCGTAACTAGGGAGCGTCTAAAGCCTTTCATTTCTTTAGTTGTTTCAGTGAGTTCATCGACGTTAGGAGCTCTATTGTAAATTTCCAGCCATCTCATATAGTGCTCGTTCTTCTTCATTTCTAGGTCCTGTCTAAGCTGTTCGCTTTTTGTTGGCTTCTTGGGAGCGTCTTGTTTCTTTTTCCAGAAGTAGCCGTAAATTAGTACAGGTACGATTATAATAGGAAAAAGAATAATACCAATCAAGGTCATGCCTACTTTGGAAGAAATGAAAGAAGAAATTAGCAAGCCAATAAAAACTGTTGCAAAGCACAGAATGGCATACGCAAAGATTAAGAGAATAATCATTGAAGATATGTTGAACATAGTAACGTGTGAGGATTCAGAGATAAAACCCAATCGATCAGCAAAACCGACCAACCCGCTCCAATTTAAAACAGGGTATATCCAATCTTCCCATTTCCATACCGCAACAAAAGTTAGAATTAGAGCAAGTAGCCCAGCGAGTCCTGCGCTCTTTTGTCCATCATATTGCTGTTTAGCTCCCAAAAACCATAGTAGATCACTTAACATGACGCTCACCTCCGAATTAATAACGTTATATACTCATATTGTAACACTTTTATTTTTTTCGGTCAATATGTCAAATGCTAGGTGTGTGTTTTAAAAACTAACTGTTTAAAGAGAAAGGATCTATACATATGAAAATTATTAGTTACTTAATAGCGCTATCGAGAACACATTTAAGCTATTGGTTCATTTACTTAGCTATTTTGGTTGCTGCACCGTTCCTGGTTATCTTATTGCTCTTTGTGGGGCAGGCGATCGAATATAATACGAATAATACTCAATTAGCCGTTCTAAGCATGAGTTTTCTATTTGTAGCTATTTTGAGTTTTCCTTTACTGATTCCAAACGTGGCGATTACGAGAAGGTCGAATCTGATATGCAGCAAGCGAAAAAGATTACTTTTGATTTCAGGGAATCAATTGCTTAGTATACTCATATTCTTCGTAATTGGAACGTTACTCTTCGGTTTATAACCGAAGCCTTTAAAATTAAATACAGGCGTTCTGCTTTCTCCAGATTAACTATGGCCAACTTCCTTTTAAATAGTTTTTTTCTTGTGATATCATCGTAAAAAGAGTATAAGACAGCTCATTAATAATAAGGGGGGAACAACATGCATACAAAAAGAATCAACAACTTGGGACGTGTCGTGATTCCGAAAGAGCTATTAGAAATGTTTGAGCTAAAAGAGGGTAACCTCGTCGATATTACATACACTGATCGTCAGATTATACTCGAGCCTCATCGACAGAGACATGTCTGTGCCATAACTGGAGAAGTGGCTAATGAAGCTATTCGAATTGGTGAAGCGTGGTTTAGTAGAGAAGGCTTAAAGCACGTAATAAAATATATGAGTGACGAATGAAAGCGTACCTGGCATTGTTTAATTAGCCGGGTACGCTTTTGTAAAGAGCGCTTTACTTTTTCAGTGCGTTTTGTATTTCTTCAAGAAGGATAGCTGCTCCTTTGGGGCTTAGGCAAAGTCCGTCCACATATTCAAAGTTCTCCTCCGTAATTTCTCCGGTAATCGCACACGCTTTTTCTATCTCATATTTCCTTATAATGATTCGGTCATCCTCTAAAAAGATTTCAATTGGTTCTCCAGCGGCCATGCCAAGTGTTCTCCTTATATCAATGGGGGTTATGATGCGTCCGAGGTGGTCTACTTTTCTAAGAATTCCTGTGCTTTCCATGTTCTATCTCCTCTAAGTTAAGTTACGTATATTATAGCTAATTTTGAATATTCGCAACGGTTGTTATAAAAAATAATAGTTTATCAAAGCTTTGAGCGATTCTATTTTTTCGTAGTGATTGTAAAATATGGTACAGGAAGTTATTTTTGAAGCTCTACATGCAAAGACACGAAAGTTTTATTGTCGTGTCTTTTTTTGTGGGAAGGGAAAAAGTAAGTATCCATAATAGTTATAAATCGTTTTATCGTTACTAAAATACTCAATACAAAACCCTCATTCTTTCATGAGTGCTTATTATTTGATTGTAAGTAATTTTAATGCTAATATTATCATAGTTAACAATGAGCAACAAATTATGAAATGAGGAGATGAATCGTTATGAAGAAAAAAATCTGGCTAGTTCGCCCCCTTCCACATTTTGGTGATCATTTGGAAACGTTTTTAAAAGAAAATATCGTCGCAGTAGGCTATCCATTAGGAATGGACTTAGCTGATGCAGATTACGAAGAAATACGTACTTTGTTACAGGAAAAAGGTTGGGAAGAAGGCCTCAGCAATGTCAACATTTTAGTGAACGAAATGTCAGTGGGCGATATTGTAATTGTTCCATCGAGTAATAAAAAAGATATTTATATCGGTGAAATCGCCTCCGATTATATTTATGTTTCTGCATTAGATAAAGATATTCCTGAAGTTTCAGGTTATCCTCACCAACGTAACGTTTCCTGGTATTTTGAGAAAAAACCATATTTACGCAATGATTTACCAGAAGCTCTTAAAGGTTCACTTAGGTATCCACGTGCGGTCGCTGATGTAACCAAACACTATGAAATTGTAGAGCAAATCTTACAAGGTGGTCCTAGTCAGCAGATACCTGAAATAGAGAAACGTGCTTTGCAAGTAGTCGAAGAATTGCTTGAGAGTAAAGAGGAATCGATTCGGTTAAAAGCTGCCGAAATCATCTTAACTCGATAATTTCTCTAATCGAATTAGTGGTTGATAGAGAAGAAAACGTGTTTCTAATTTCATATTAAGAAGAGAAGGGATGATTATTACAATGAGGTCTGAACTGAAAGAAACTTATAAATGGTATGAAGAAGGTAATGGGGAATTCTTTATCCGAGAACATACAAATGTTAGTGATTACGTTAGAAAGCACTTAAAGGGTAATGGCACAAAAGAAGTTTCAGGAGTATATATGATAAGTTATGAAATAATAGCTAGTGGCGCCCGTATACCAGTAGCTATTGGAGAGAGTCGCCAAATGGGAGTTCGATTTATACAGCATATGAAAAAATTAAATGAAGAAGGAGAATTGCTTTGGGGTATAAGTCCATCTGTAATGAAAGAAAAGGGTATTAAAATATCAATAGAAATCATAGAAGACAACATCTTAAATGAAACCGATAGAAAAAAGAAAGAAGCTGAATTGATAACAACGCGTAACCCTATTCTTCAAGCAAAGTATGATAAACATTACCCTCGTGATAAGGCTGAAAAGAGGGGGACTACATGGGTAAAAAGAGATGATATTAGACCCGATCAATACATTAAAAAACCTCTACGGAAGGAAAGGGTTAATGATGAATTGAGTATGCTTGTTCGTTAGGATAATACTCAAGTTGAAAAATAGCATATCTATAATTTACTTATGTCTAGAATAGTAACAAGAAAGATATTATGTTAATCAGTAATGAGGAGAAAGGGCAACCTATACGGATTGCCCTTTCTCCTCATTCTATATTTTCAGATTTCGTGCTATTCATTCGTCTTAAAATAGCCCGTTGTTCCTCTTGAGAGAGGTTAGTATACAAAGCTGTAGTTTCAATTGAATTATGTCCTAATTGGTCTCGAAGGGCGATAAGTGAGCCGCCGCTGTCTAAAAACCCTTTTGCAAAAGAGTGGCGCATTTTGTGCGGACTCATTTGTCTCCCGTTCGTAAATGCCATCGTGTATTTCTTTACGATTTTTTCAATCGTTTCAACGGTAATGGGGTTTGCTGTGCCGCGATATTTAGTCAAAAACAAAAAGTGATTCTTCGGTTCCGGTTTATACAATGTTTCCCGCTCCGCTAAATAGTTTTTGATATCGGTCATGGCACTTTCGGTAATGCTGATGGTATCGAGTTTGTTCCCTTTACGGAGGGCCCGTATATCACCATGTACCATGTCCAGATCAGTGACCAGCAACCCGGCTGTTTCGTCGACACGAGCGCCGCTCCCGAGCAGGAGAGAGAGGATGGCGATATCGCGAAGTCGATTATGCTCAAACCTTGCTGCTTGGCGTGAGGTAAGTGATTTCACGTAATCGGTCCGCACAAACTCTAAAAATTCCTCACGTTCGTTACCATTTAACATATTGGCACTGATTCGTTTGGAGCGGGTAGCGGCAGATTCCGTGCTTTTGGGAGACTTAATTTTGGACATAACGTTACGGTAAAAGTAACACTCGCCCTCATCGTCTTCACTTTCTTGGGTGAGGTAATTAAATAATGATTTTAATGATTGGATAAAGCGTGTCGTGCTTTCTCTGGATCTAGTCACATATACGTTTTCGCGTTTTTGAATCTTCTCTTCCATTAGCATTTCGATAAACATTTCAATATCTTTCTTTTTAAGGGACTCCAGGACGCTAAAGGGGATAGCTGCATTGCTATCAGCAACTGTAAAGCCTTCTTGTCTTAACCAGTCGAAGAAGCGTTTAAAATCGTGCAGATAGCCGCTCAATGTGCGAGGGGAGAGGGAAGCCCGTTTCTTTGCTCGGACATACTCGACAACGTAAAAAGGCATATCTTGAATGGCTTTTTCAATATGCTGTTCGGCAATGATGGTTTTTCGTGTTGGAGCGGGCATTAAATCACTTCCTTGCTAATTCATTATGGTCAAAGATGGTCAAACTTTACGCTAAATAGAATTTTAGCGCATATTAAGGAGGACCAAAAAATGTCTCTGTAATAGCTGCGTTCGCTGTATTGAGAACTTCGTTAAAAAATTTTGTTAGTTCATTTGTATGGAATTCGCTATGAAATTCGTAATAGGAAAGGTATTCGTTATTAGCCTTTTTTGACTCGATATAACTAAAAACAGAGGAATCATTCTGACTTATTACTGAAGCAAGAATTTCTAAGTCCGACAAACCTACATAATCTATAATTTTTACATGAGAGTGTAATTCAAGTTTTAACTGTTCGAGCATTTGATTGTACGATGGTAATTTAGGAAAGGACTGCATCGAAACTGAAATAATTGTGACTTGTTCTACTTGCTCAAACTTCCCTGACTTATGCTGGAGTGCAGCTTTATATGCATCATTGGCTTGTCTTATTGCTTCTGAAGCGTATATTTTGAATTTATCATTTCCTTTTTTTCGATCTGCAGATACTTTTGTTTCTTTTAGTATTCTCCCGCTTTTGCACTCTACTATCAATAAGGACTTTCCAAGTTTAACAAAAGCATCGGACGACCAATCATTTGTTTTATCTTTGAGTAAAAATTCATTTATATACTGATAGTTAAGTTTTTCGGATTCTCCAACAGATGACTGTAAAACTCTTTGAACATATTTCTCGAAAATTTCACCGAAAAATTGGGGGAAATCCTTTTTATTATTTTTGCAAGCCGTATCGATTTTAAAATAAAGCCCATCAAATAAGGCTTGTTGGATAAAAGCATCCGAAATAGGAATTATAAATTCATTGACCTTCAATAAAGGAGTTTTCAGTAATTGCTCATAATCATATGGATTATTGAGGGTCTTTTTCGCCCAATTTCTTAGTAAATCAATGTTTGTAGATAGTTCTTCTGTTATTTTTAAAGCAGTATCCTTCATTTGAGATTCGTTAAAGTACATCGAAGGCTTTATACCCCATGGACGAAAACTCGTAAGGTTTTCTAATGTTACTCCCTGTACTACAAGTTGCTCTAATGAAAAGACAGTGCTGACGTATTGTTTTATAGAATAACCATACTCTCTTTCAAAAATAGAGTGGATGTCGATGTAGCTATTGGAGTCTTCTGCTTTTCTAGCAATATCCTCGAACATTAGATGTTGTCTAATTATTCCTTGATCCATTTCTCCAGGAAGACTAAATAGAGAGGCTTTCAAAATTTGATCTTCAATATTGATATCATTAGTATTATCGGTTTCGGCCTCTATTAAATCAGCAATTTTTAAAATTGTAGTTAACAAATTATCTAGTTTTGATTGACCAGTAGTGAAGGCATACTTCGGATTTTCAGTTCCATAAGCGAGAAACCATTTGAAGCTATATAACACAGTAATTAGGACGACTGGTTCTGTATTGCGTACAAAAAATTGATTCCTCATTTGTGGACCTAAATACTCCATCAATTTTCTTTTTCCTTCTTCATCCAGTACGGAAAATTTAGCCAAAATAATTAAAGCTTCTGATAATTCGAAACGCTGTATATCAGCTATTATTTCTTCTTTAGAAGCCTTGCGGTTAAATAATTGAGAATAGGTAAGCCATGTACTCATGTAGTTATATCGGGAGGCAAAGTGTCTTTTTTGAAAAGAATTGTCCAATAAGGTTTCCTCCTTATGTTTTCTTTTTAGTATTTTTCCAGAATGATGTAACCATTTTTTCGTCGGTACTCTTATCAGACCATTGAGAACTCATATTGTGTTTCTTACACATTTTATATGCTTCTTCATCTAATAAGGCACGTGTTTTCTCTAAGTTTGACTCTTGTACTTTCTCACCTCTTAGGTCGTTATCCCACCATCCCTTAAAATAAATTTTTTCTGGTTGGTTAACATGGCTGCGGTAGGGTGCTATTTCATGAGGCAATGGCACATCCTTTAAGCAGACTTTCGAAGGGATCCCTATATTAATACTCTCAAAGAATTTTTTTGGACTATAGGGGTTATTCTTATCGTATTTCAATCCAAGTATTTTGCATATTTCTCCATATTTATCTCCAAGATAAGGACGAATTGTAAACTCCGAACTAACTGGGATCTCGAAATAAAGGTTTTTGTCTCTTACTCCGATTGCCAGTTTATAAGGAATAGAATCAATAAAAAAAATATTATTAAAAATAATACCGTTGATCTTGGATTGAAATTTAGCTTTTTTAATTTGTTGTTTTTTCATATTTGAATGTAATAATTTCAAATTAGGTAAAATCACATTTAACTACCTCCAAAATAGTAAAAGGGCTAACAAGAAACCTTATAGTAACTATCCATCTTTATATTACCATTCGCATACATATAGTAAAAACTCCCTCTACAAAACAAGTAGGGGAGCGTGTAGAAAGTCCATTTCATTTAAAGTCAAAAGAACTTTCAACTGGATAGAGTGATTTAATACGGCATTTTTGAATCATATCCAAAGTTTCTGTCTCAGACAGAGATTCTTGAAATGTATGTGACTTATTGTCTTCGGTGATAATAATATCACCAGTAATAAAGGCGATTTTTTCACGATCAATTTTTTTAAAAGCTGCATTTAACTTTGCTATTTCGTAATCATTGAGTTTTTCTCTATTCACCGCATACTTTTCCGGTTCTTCCATAGTAATCATTCCTCCCTCTCTTACGAATTTTTGCGTCCCATTTTACCCTCGAAAATGGCGGGAATTCGGGGCTCTTTTACGATTCTATATATTTCAAAACTGAGCTTTTCAAGATCAATTAGCTTTAGGGCAGGAGGTTCTTCCTGTTGGCCCGCACCGCGTATTAAATCGACTACAGATAAGTTATACCAAAATGCTGAACCTCGCTCTTTGAAGTCTTTTCCTCGAAGCAGAACATGAAGGATATTCCCATCTTTTCTATATATTATTGTATCACTAGGACTGTCTTCAGCAGTCATCAATTCGTAATTTTCCAGAGGAATCATATCTTCTATCAGGAATGCACCATCAGTTAATTCTTTGGTTATAATCGCCTCGCAATTCCCTGCGAAGCCCTTTTCTGCTTGGGCAATGGCGTCCATCATCGTCTTGCTGCTGATATGATAATGACTAATTCCATACTTGGAATTCGGATCATACTTATCTCCGTTGGATTTAGTGTTATTCATAGTAACACGAAAAATCGGCATTTAATTCTCCTCCCACTATTAGACATCGTGGCTTAGAAGTAGGGGCAGGGCTAAGTTTGTGATTAAGTGAAATGATAAGGTTCGTCTCTAATAAACCGCCCCGCTTCATCTCTTGTGAGCTTCTTGCTCTTCTTTTCTCCAACAAAATGAACGATTACTTTATCTCGTAAACCTTTTCCAATAATCACAGGAGCGGGGCCAAAATCGGTCATGATATAACCAGCTACACCAGCCGTCCAAACCTCGTGCTGTTTGTCTTCTGCATTACGACTTTTACGTACTTTTTTAAACGCACAATCAGAAGGTTTAAACAAAACGGGAGAACCGCTTACTAACTGACCATTTGCTAAGGAAACATTAATCATCTGTTTATTTACTTCATAAACGATTCCTGGCACGCCATCAAGACTTTCTACAACTTGGCCTGCATAAACAGTGTCGATATTTGCCGGTGCAGCAGCGCTTACACTATATGAATGTACTTCTAGCTGTTCACTATGCATTTGTTCGTTGAAAATGTTTCTGGCGTTCTGAAGTAATTCGTCCGGCGAGTCTCCAACTGTCTGAATGTGCACTGGTTTGAACCTTAATGTTACAGTCTTCATTTGATCACTCCTTTTCCAACTTTTATTTTTAGCTAAATTAGTATTTAGCGTAAACTTAAATATTAAAATGTTTGAGTTCCTTCAACAGAACCTTTGCCCTCTTCTCTGCTGGATGGAACTCATAATAGTTCTTCATTAACATTTGGGACCGAGTTAACTTCGATGCAAGATTGAGTGAATCTCGGAAAGTGTACACTGTTATTCCGGTTAGTATGGAATCTTTGACTTGAATAGTCCGTTTGGCAGCTGCTAATCATTTTCACGATGACTCAATTCTTTTAAGAAAACATCGAAGTCTTCCTCTAAGTTATGTTCTTTCAAGAACCAGTTAATTGCCTTTAGTTGTTCAAGTTCTTGCTGATCACTCTTTAAGGTATCAATCAAACAGTTTAGGCATTTCACTTCTAGATTTTCCGAATATGGTTTAATTACATATTGCTCTGATCGTGTTATGCGAGTCAGCAAGCCACAAGAATTGCACGGATACTCTTCTTCTGTTTGCTCCAGTCGCTGCGTTAACTCCGCAAAGCGCATTTCGCTTAAAAGAAGTTCCAGTTCCTCGACATCAATTGACAAGTAAGTTTTTTTCAGCTGCTTTGCCTCGGCAACTTCTTTTTCTAAGGCATTTGTAAGAAACATCGAATAAAGTGAGAGTTTTTTCATGAAAAAAAGTCCTTTGCTCCATTTTTTAGGCCATTTTTATCGAAGGCTTTAACGTTAACAACTAATATGCCATTCCTTCTAAATAATAGACCATGCTTTGCCAACAAATTAAAGTTTTTCGATAGGATATAATGCGTTGAATCGGTTGTTTGTTCTAATTCTTTAATTGTCCCAAAGACTACTCCCTGACTATCGGCTAACTGTAGCAATCTTTTTAGAATCAAAGAAAACTTCTTGTGCGGTTTCTCATTCTTAATGTTCTTCAGATAGCACTTCCATAATTGAGTGATTTCTTCAATCTGCTGGTTGTCGAGTTGAGAGTAATCATCGGACTTTTCCCACTTCTGCGAAACCATTGCCGCCCCTCCTTATAAATTAATAATATAACGTTATCACATCATATTATTAAACGTCAACTGTTTATATTTTAATAAGACATTGATAGGTTTTTCCAATGCGTTTGAAATTCGGTTTCATAGTCAGCAAGCCATTCCATCAATAGGGACATTAAAGTGTTATGGTAAAATTGCTTTTCTTTTTTGCTTGTAATATTTCCGTATGGGACCTCAATCGGATCAAATAACCGTAGTTTTTCGGATGCCGGAAATCTTGTCGTTACTAGCTCTGGTAAAATTTTTGTACCTAGCCATTTTTTATGTGTAATAGGAGCAATGTATTGAGGAAATTTTTCTAGCTTATAAGACAAATATTCCTCAAAATCTTTAGTCGTTGGTTTGATGCAGAAAAAATCAGTTCCTTTTTCTGTGTATGTCTCTATGTAATAGCGCATTGTCTTTCCTCCTAATGGACTCATTTATTAGTATCGACTTAAATATTATTATTTTAAGATGACATTAGTATCACCTTGCTTATATGCCCCCAAAAAAAGAGGGAGCACCCCTCACATCTGCATAACAGCAGGAAATGAGGGGTGCTCCCTTGTATTTTAAATTCATTTTCAATATACCATTTTCTTACTACTTACTCAAGACATTAACACTAGCCTTTGTATTATTTTGGGAATCATTCTTGCGTCTTAATGAATCTCGATAACTCAATATACTTGAGACATTTCCTCACCGGATGGGATATAGCAAGAATCATACCATGCTGGTCTCCCATCAAATTCAAAGAGTTCGGATTTACCTTTCAATAGCTTGCGATATGCCCGCTGGAAAGTATAAAGGTGTCCATCTCTCCGCTTCTCTTCTGCGTAAAATTGAGCAGCTGATAATCGGGCAAATGGTGTCAAATCTTCAAAAGTGAAGACGTGAATACCGAAATCATCCAGCTGGATGGAATCGTATTCGTCCTCTTCATCATCATCCACCGAGTCTAGGCATACATAGTAACTCGACATATCTTCATCACCTTGCCAAATAGCGTAATCATATACCTCATTGGTTCTTAGATCTTGCAACTTCAGGATTCCGGCCTCCATAAAATCAGGGTTATCGATTCTCCAATCTACGACCTTAAATGATTGTTCTTCCGTTTGGTGGTAAATCATTTCATTCGTTTTAACTTGTAGTGTCTCATTCGCAATTTTTCTCATATAAATCTTCCTCTCAATAGTAGATTTTTAAATAAAAAACCTTCAAACGGAAGGAGCGGCATGGGATTTCCCCTGTTTGCTCACTTCGTTTAAAGGTTGGTCTCGTACTTTAATATACTTATATTCACATGAAGCCTTTCTCTTTTAAGCTAGTGTAGTTACCATTGCCGATGATGCAATGATCGAGAACCAATATTCCCATTAGCTCCCCGCATTCAACTAACCTCTTAGTAACTTCAACATCTTGAGGTGATGGATAGCAATTACCGCTTGGATGTGTGTGAAGGAGCACTATATTGGCTGCAGAATGTTTAAGGCCGGCGCGAAAAATATCGCGTGGTTCACATACTGCAGAACTAAGCCCTCCAATAAAAACGGTCTCTTTATGAATCACTTGGTTTTTGGTATTCAAGTACAAAGCTACGAAATGCTCCTGATTGATACCCGATAACTCGTCCATCATATACATTGCTGCATCTTTAGGGGATCTAATAGAAAAAGTGCTCTCTTTGCGGCTCGTATTTTTTAATGTACGAGCCATTAGACAACCTGCGTGAACAGTTTGTGATTGACCTTTGGTAAGTCCTAGCTCCTGCAATTCGGAAATAGTCATATCAACTAACGTTTTAATTCCGAATGCTGCTAGTTTACCTGTTAACTCTGGAGTAGATTTGGGTCCAATCAGTACAGCTAAAATGCTTTGCAATTCTACTGATGGAATACCTCCTGTTGCCTCATAAGTCGTTACTGCCTCTCTTGCTTCCTTGATATAATTCATTAAAAACACACCCTTCCCTAATGGTTTTAACCTTTTTTTGAACGCAAAAAAGCCCCTGGGAAGTTTGATCGTCATAGCTAAAAAAGCTATGTTTCACAAACAGCCCAGAGGCTTAATGAATTCGTCACCAGCGAAACCAAAAGTGGTTTGCTAAAATAAAGTAAAAAAAGATTATACATTTATTATATAGGAGCACCCGGCGATGCTCAACGCTTTTCTCTAATCTAATAGCTCTACACTGATAATTTCGTCGATAGGTACACGCTTCCTCCCATCGCTATCGCTGTAACATGCACAACGGCTATGACTATCCACGGAATCAAATACTCCGATGTGCTCGTAGACTCTTTTATCTTTCCAAGTTTTAAGCTTCACCATACTTTTGCGTTTCATTGCCACCTCTAAGTCTTCCTGAAGCAACCGTAAGTCAAATTCGTCCAAATTCGGTTCTGGAACGTGTTCTTCCTCTTCGTACCAGGCTTTTAATAAGTTCACATGCTCCGTCAGCAGCATCCCTTGCCATTTAATTAACCCTCGATCGCTGACAGCCCCTACTTGTTTCGTGTGTTTTGTTGTTTTCATGCTATCGCCTCCTTTTTAAAATAAAGAACATACGTTCTTATAATACCACTCAATAATCGTTCTGAATCCTTACTTTTATAAATAAGCACACAAAAAACCCATTCTCTTGAAGACCAAGAAAATGGGTTCTCGCTATTTTTCAGATTAAATCATTAAGTTTATTGCTGTTGTTGCAGAAAGAGTCGCTTATATTATCGACATCTTGCTTGTAGACCCTCCAAAGGTTGTTTGATACCTACCGCAAAGTAATCCTCACCGTCATGCTCAATTCGTGTTCGTTCGTATATTTCTTTTGATTCATCCCAGATTTCAAGGGGACTGCCCGATGTAAAGTAATCTTCAGCGCCTTCGATTTCATAGCGTCCATCCGATCGTTTAATAATTCTTCCACTAGCTTGAATCGGTTTTTGAAGGTACTCAACCGAATAAATTAAGCTATACAAATGGTCTGCCACTTTTCGAATTTCTCGCTCTTCAAAGCGTTGTTCCGGATCTTCTCGATCATGCTCAAATTCTTCTTCTTTTGATATCCCTTTTAAAGCAGGCAATGTAGCCGCCAACTTTTTCTTGGCCTCTTCTAATCTCAAGTAAATGCCCCCTCAATGTTTGCTGCCATTTCTTGAATGAATAAGTTCTATACATAGTATATCTCATTACCCTAGGATACTTTACGCTCTTTGAGGTTTTTTCGAGAATAAATTTTATCGAACTTTGAAAAATTTCACTTCATAATTTTTCTCTTCAGTTTATTCTTCTAAAATTAATATTAATCCAAGAGACTTATCAGTAAGTTAACAGTTAGTTATGTACGAAATTTACTTTTACATATCACTTTTATCTTTTAAAAAGAGAATCTCTTTTCAGTTTCTAGTTTTGTTATTTTTTCTTTGCAACATAAAATGAGCAGCAACAAAAGCTTCTTGTCTCCTGAAAATTTTTCGGGCTCATGCCAGAGTTGTTGGAAAACTTCAGTTACTAGACGTTCAGAAACTAGAGGGTCATTTTTTACCTTTTAGCAGATTTTCCACAGCAACAGGTAATGCTTTTCCACCACTAATTCCAAGGCTTGCTTATCCTTAGATTTTATTCTTTTCAATATCTGTTCTTCAGTAGCCATGCGATGCCCTCCTTAAATCCAAATACCCATTAGAAAACAAGGTAAACTCCTCCACCGTAATAATTATTTATTTAAAATAATATTTTACCCACTGAATTTAATTTTTCCTGTCTAAATTAACCTTTCTTTCATTACTTAATATTTGCTCTACTATTTTTTATATACTTCAATCTATGTTTCAATAAAGCAAGTTTTTGTATATCCGTAACTTATGAATAATTAACTGAGAGATGAGATTCTTTTTTTGGGATAGGTTAGAAGCGAAAAGATAATGCCTTTGCCATGGCCATTCTTAATCTCTTACTTCATCATTAAGTGACATTTTATATCAAAGGCAATTCCTGCTATCTGTATGAAAAGAGAAGGCTGAAATTTATCCGGCTATCCCACCTGCAAATTAGCTCAAGTGGGGAATTTTATTCCGGCTATAATGGGGAAAATTAAAAACCGGCCTTGACATAATCAATAGATATGTGCTGAAAATCGAAACTAATGACAATTATATGATTAAACATACTAGTTACGGGTAACACAATGAAGTAGCTTATCTTTAGTTTTAGTGATCAACAACCAAGTCAAAAATCGGAAGTACGGAATATCATGCAATTAGAAACCATTCAAAACCTTTTACAGATTTCCTGTCATTTCAACACTTCTTCTATCACGCACTCCTTTGTCGTCAATCAAGGAGAGAGCTTAACTGTTCGCTGTTTGAAAGACACCTTTGTTTTAGAAATAACGTCTAGCAAAACGCAACAGAAAAAGCAGTATCTTTCAGTGGAACAAGCGTCGACCGAAATTTTTGAGCAAACTCAAGCCAGCTAACTTCAAATCATGGCTAAATCACTTGTCTTGTCTATTAGCCAACCTTTTAAACTTCCTTTTCTTATTGAGCGACGTGCATGAATTGATTTGCGTGATGAAAGACAGATTCATAAAATTAAAAGAACGGTTGCCACGTCTCAAGCATGGCAACCGTTCTTATGTATGTTTTATGAAACGAAATTCAAAAAGAATCCGTTGGTCTTAAAAAGACTTCTGAGTTTCCATTTTTATGACTTGTTCTAATGTGTTATATACGTTAATATCATTGAAATTTAATCCCAATTGAATGGCGGTCTGTGCAATTTGGGGACTGATTCCAGATAAAGCTGTTTCGACTCCAATAAGTTTGAGTCCGCTAATTACCTGGAAGATTTGATGCGCCACCATCGTATCGATGATGGGTACTCCTGACAAATCAATAAATAACTTTTCCAATCGTTTTTGTGCGCACTGGTCCAGCGTTTTTTCAAAAATGACTTGTGCCCGGTAGGTACTGATTTCCCCTACCAGTGGCAAAAAGCCGATTTCATTCGTTAAGGTGATCACTGGGGCACTCATTTCCACGATCATTTCTTGTTGAGCATTTAACCTACTGACGGAGGCTTTTGCATGTTGTTTTGTGAACTCCAGAATGATGGAATGGATTGCATCCACTACGCCTTGGTTCCAAGCACTCAACTGCTGAAACGTAGCATCCGTAGCATGATGAATGACAAACTCCTCAATCAATGCAGCATACTGTTTTTGTGTTCGGAAAAACTCTTCAATGATTTCTTCAATGGGCGTCCGCTGATGCCCTTCATCAACCGCCAAACTCCGAATAAACTGTTGAAAATCCTCGGATAATTCTTCAGTTTCCGGATCGAATATCATACAGAACTGTTTATGGAAGGCTAAGTTCTGACTTTTAAATCGTTGAATCATCACCGGATCGGTTGAAGCATACATCCCTTCCCGGGTTTTATCTACTGATGCGTACCACTCTTCCGTCAAGCGCTCGACGTTATCACAAAAAAAGACATGAAGTTCTTGATTTTTTAGCATATTGTTTATTTCTCCCATCGTATGATTAAAATTGGCTGCCTTCTGGTTCAATTCGTCAAACGAGGAGAATGAAACAAGAGGCTAAAAACTGGCGGTCTCTTGTTATCATACATTTATTATTTCAAAAGAGGAAATAATTACGAATTATCTCCCCCCAATTACATACTTGCTGCATATAAATTGATTCTAATCAATATCGCCCTACAATACACTGGTTCTTTAGCTATCCTATTATATTTGAGTAAAATTAATCTTGTTGATTATAGATATAATAAAAGAACCCCTGACACAATTCGCGAGAATACACAGGTCAGGAGAAAACTGCATATCTATTTTTTAAAAGTCAATAAAGCGGAGCCTTTGTCATCTTCAAAATCCCAATCGACGTAAGCGCCGGTCAAGGGGCGATTGACGATAGCAGGTAAGTTCGATTCTATAAATAGTATATATTCCAATTGCCTTTTCGCTAGTTTCAACGTTTTAGAAAAACCACTCGTGATCAGTTCTTTCTCCAGTAAAATGAAGATATCCAGCCGTTCAATCAGCAGCATCCGATCACTCAATCAATAAAAATTAGTTTCTCCCGGTTCTTTCTGCCCGACAATGCTCAAACGAATAACTCCTTTCCGAAGCTCTGGTTCATCCACTTTCTCCGGCCATTTATATTTATGCGATTTTGGTTCTTCCAAGACAGCCAGTAGCATGCCGGAACCATCCTCCAAATTCCAATCTGCATACAATTCCAGCACATCCAGGTCGGCTTCTTTCCAGAAATTCTTCTTAAGATCCCCTGCCAATTCTAACATTAGTAAATTCCTTGTTTTCAACACGCGGTTCTTTTCGTTCTGATCCAAGAGAATTCTCTCCATAGATTACAGAAGAGTGCATACATCTACTAAATCAGATAGTATAGACATGAGTCATTTCAGAGGCAATCTGTCAATGGTTTCTATCTTGTATCTACATTGGCTAAGAAATATAAAAGATACTTAATAATGAAGGGAAAGAACACAATGTTACGCAATAAAGAACTTCATGATTTTCTCTGCGAGAAAAACACGGGACTGACCGAGCAGTGGTATCAGGCATTGGATAAAAAGCAAGGGGGCATCTACAGCTCCATGAACCCAAACGTAATTGAAAAGCTGAAGCAGCAAAATGCTGAATTTCATGATCGTTTCTGTTCGATGTTCAGCAAGGAGTACGAGGAATTCCTAGAAGATTTTCAAGGGTGGATTGTCCGTACCGCAAGAGATGAAGACCGCTTGTCCACACCGACGACTGCCATGTTGCAAGACTTTTTCCAAACCCAGAAACAGTACCTTCAGCTGATCGAGGAATTTGCTTCCATTCAAGGAGAACGGGTCTCCAAGGAACAGCTCATTGCCTGGAGTCAGGGAATTACGGCGACCATCAATGACCTTCTTCTGGAATTCACAACCCAGACGGCCATCGCAGCTGAAAAAAGATTGAACGCCCAACAAGAATTGATTGTCGAAATGAGCGCTCCGATTATCCTACTCACTAAAGATACCGGTCTGCTGCCATTGGTCGGGGAAATTAATACGTATCGGGCGCAAATTCTTTTTGAAAAAGCATTGGAACAAAGTGCCGGCTACCGTCTCGAACGATTGTTCATTGACTTATCGGGAGTCCCCATCATCGACACGATGGTGGCTCACCAAATCTTCCAACTTATTGATGGGCTACGACTAATCGGTGTCAAAACAGCCTTGGCCGGCGTCAGTCCGGATATTGCACAGACAGCCATTCAATTAGGCATCAACTTTGGAAAAATTGAAGTCTACAGCACCTTGGTGCAAGCAATGAAACTGCAGAACCTGGAATTCATTAAGAATTGATCAGAACTGCTACATGTCTTGAATCATTTAAAACTGTAGAAGCCATATGCAGCCTCTTTTATTTTTCTTCAACCTTCTAAGTGTTGATGCCTGATGAAAGATGGAACGAAAAAGGAAGACAACCAGCTAGTCCCTAGCTGGTTGTCTTCCTTTTTTGAGTACACGCTATTTAGAGAAAGTAATTCTGACTGTTACCATTATATTCATCAATCCAATGGAACAAGGAAAAGACGTAGCTTAAAGTCGTGCTTCATCTTTATCTTATAATATGTCGTAACGATCCATTTCTATATTCTTAGAATCCATTAATGGAATGGGGATACCCGATTCAATTCTTGATAAGACAAGAAGTTTTGTCGGCTAGACTTATGATGATAAGGTGTGATAAAAAAAAGATCTTTTGGAGATTCTTTAGATAAATGATACAAACCGCGAAAGACATGTTCAGTTAGTTCATACCGCTGCATACAATTGGGCAAGCTTTTCACTTTTTCAGATGCATGTTCCAACTGAAATTCTTCTATCTCCGCCCACGCCGTCTCTATATGGATTCGTTTTTTTCCTTCGTGAATTAAAGTGTTTTCCCGAGTCAAACGAGCAAATAAAGTAATAAAGGCTAATCCGTTTTCAATATGTACATCTTTGGATTTAAGAAAAAAATAGCTAGTTGACTTTAGAGGAATTGTTAGATGGGTGTGTCTCATTTTCATTTCTCCCTTCTTTATTCACTTTATCTTCGTTTGTAAAAATAACGTTGTTTTTTGCTTGTGTATATATTCGAATAGAAGATCAAATGAAAATTTAAGCTTTTCACACCAAATATTCCTATTAATGAAAGCGAATTATATACTCATTATAGCCTAATTATTTCTAAAACACTTCGAAAGACATAACTTTCTAAACATTTTATCTTTTTAGGTCTTAAATAAAGCAATTGTCTCTATTTCTTCAGGAAGAAGAAATCACCAGCCAAAGCGTGAAAGCGAGAAAGATACCCCCGCCAAGAAGTCCCGACAGAAAAAGAATTGCTTATTCTTTGCCCCTCTTTTGGTTCGTATTTGAGAAGAGTTCGATGGCAATAAATAGAGAAAGAATAATCAAGGTCGTGCGCATTCTATCGCTTTCCGAATTTACAAATACGTAAAGTACTGCAGATACAGGCAGCACGAGAATAAAAGAGTTTTTCACCCCTGCATAAAATCCCCTTTTCTCCTTTGGTGTTTTCTCCATCGTTTTCCTCCCTGCTGGCTTTTGACAAACACGGTCTTTTGGTTCTAGAGCTAACATGCTGACAATTAACCTGTCTTGAGACACAAAAGATGGCATGTCTTTTTATTTTAGCTTCATTCATCTCCCTCTTTTCATTTAACAGATTAAGTTCATGCATTATTCTTCTCTTAGCTTTAGTACCGCGTTCTTTTCTCTACTTAAATTCTTAAATTATTCTATGTATAGATGTAGTAAAACTACAGCAGTGTATCCTTTTTAATGTATCCTTGAGAAGGACGGTTTAAAGAGAAAAGGGAGAGCAGCCGCTGGTCGAAGCCCGTCCTCCCTCCTTTTATATTTAATTCACTTCTGATAATGGATCGCATGTTAACCGAAATAACCATTCTTTCGTTTATCGCTCTTTCGGCTCCAACAACAAGACAATATAACTTACATCTTTTTCAAAATCCCAATCCAGAAAAATTTCGCTGGTGGTCCGGTTCAAAGCCTGCTCTAATCCGACTTCTTCCAACAGCTCGTGTTCCAACGGCCGCTTGGACAGCTTCAATGCTTCGATAAATCCGTTCTTTATCAGTTCTTTTTCAATCCGTACCAAGATGCCGGAACGACGAACCAATATTGTTCGTTCATTCAACCAGTAGATGTCCGTTCGATCGGGTGTTTTCTCCGCATGTCTGCTTGCTTCATCGATCTTCTTCCGAACGACTTCTGGGTTGACATTGTCCGGCCAGTTTTCCGTGTCTTCTGTCGTTTCTTCGTTCATCACGCCGATGATCATTCCGGTTTCTTTGGTGAGATTCCAATCGGCGTAAAGCTCTTTCAACTCAATCTCAGCCACTTCTCGAAGCCCCTGAAGGATTTCTGGTTTCAGATCAAGCATGACTATGTCCCTTGTCGCCAGTACCCGTTTACTTTCTTCCTGCTTGATCTGCAACTTCTCCATAGGCGCTAAGAAGCCCCGGAAATGGATGGTGATAAATGGATGCTTGATGGTAACATAGACCGACGTCGGTCCTTTTCCAAAATGCTTTCGCAGTGTGGTTGAGATATAGCCGCTGATTTCGGATTCGTATGTTTTCCCCTTGGCCATTTCTACGCCCCCTTCTGCTTCAAAAACCGCTTCTCTTTTATTCAACCTGCGGATTTAAAATGAAAACCATATAAGCCTTGTCTTCTTCAAAATTCCAATCAACGAACAATCCGTTGATGTCCCGATTAAATATCGGTTCCAGCTGCATGAACTCCATTACGCGGTGTTCAAGCGGCCGCTTGGCTAACCGCAGTTCTTCTGTAACGCCATTTTTGATCAATTCTTTTTCAATATCTACCATGGTGCCTCTTCGTTCAACCAGAATCGTGTCGTCATTCAGCCAATAAACGGCGATAAAGTCGGGTTCTTTCTGCGTTTTTTTACTCATAACGATGATTTTCTCTTGCAAAGCCTCCACGTTCACATCTGTCGGACTTTCCAGTGAGACTTGATCCACTTCTGCGTCCAGTACGGCGATCAGCATGCCACTTTGTTTTTCCAGATTCCAGTCTGCATAAATTTCCAGAACGTCAAATCCCGTTATGTTTGTCAGCGCTTCCATCAATTTAGACTTGATACCATTTATCATGATATCTCTTGTTTCAGTCACTCGCTTTGCTTTGTTTCTTTTTAAAAGGAGCTTTTCACTCGGAATTGATAACCCGAGAAGATGGATTGCGATAAAAGGAGCGCGCATGGCAACATTCACAGAATGGGGACTTTCGCCAAATTGCTGGGCCAGAAAAGAAGAGATGTAATTTTCCACTTCCTGTTGGATCGTTTGATCGTTTGTCATATCATGAGCTCCTTTAAACGAATTCGTTTTCCTGAATTTGGTTCAGTATACGGGAATGAGAGATGAATAGATAGGAAACACAGGAAAGTCTTTTCGTACGCTAACGAGTTCCCTGCTTTCTTCTTGTCGTTTCTTGCGGTGATGTATTGAAATTTAGCGATGACCTCTACCTATCATCAGCGTGACCATTTATATATTCGTCTATGATAGTAGCTGCCTCGTCGATTGATTCATAGCATTTAATTGTCTTTGTCTGAACATACGTTAATTCCAGGAATCGGGTATTGGGTTGGCATCTGACTTCAATCCAATCCGTTTCTGTTTTGGTGAAGGTTTGTTTGATGTTGACGGTATTGTATTCGCAAATAGTTTTGAGAAGATCTTTTATGCTTTCTAATTTCAATGCGATTCTCCTGTCTGTAAAGAAAGAATAGGCAAAATCCAAGTGCCAGACCGATATTACCGCCATTATTCCAGGCGTTTGAACGTAGCCGTTTGATACAGCGGAGTCAAAGAATAGAGTGATTTCTGTTGCTTTTGGGACAGCCGTTCCAATTCGCGGAACACATTTTCGGGAATCTGATAGGTGTACATGCCATTCGGCACCTTTTGCAGCCGTTGACCAGCCTGGTTCCAGACTATTTCCTCGATCTCCGCCCAGACGTATTCGGTATATCGGGGAGTCTTGATGGTCAAACGGGCAAAAAAAGTGATGAAGGCTTTCCCGTTTTCAATGTGGGTCTTTTTGACACGTGAAAAGTAATAGTAGAAAGGTAGTGGAGGTGACGACTTTCTCTGCATGCAGCTTTCCCTCTCTTTATACGGTTAATTAATTGTCAGTCAGTAAAACCTTGGAACGTTTCTGCAAGCCGGGCCGCAAAAAATTCCGGCGGTTCAATTGCTTCCAGGTGCATACAGACAACACTTGCTTTCTCTTCCTGCCACTGCCGATAATCGGTCGGCAACGAATGCTTATGCCGGATTAGCAAGAACAGGAATTTCTCATACTCTTCTTTCCGGAGATAAAGTTCTGCCCGGTTTCTCGCAAGCCCATTATTCTGATACCGTTCAAATGAAACCGACAGATCAAAAAGACGAGGGTATGCTACATCTTCCTCTCCGATCTCAATAGTTCTTTGTTTGCTAAACCTGTATTTCTCCACGCCCGACTCCTGTTCCATGTCCAAAAGATGACCTACTTGCCGAGCTGCGGTTTCGATTGGTTTCACTTTGTTCACTTCTCCATTTCTCTTGGAATGCTTCTATATCTGTTATCGCTTGCTATAAAAAAAGCCGCAAAGAATCTGTAGATTCTTTGCGGCTTTGCGAGGAGCACTAAAGTCTCCAGCATTTTACCAAAATAGGTAGTAAATATTAAGTTAAGGAGTTTTCAACCAATTTACATACTAAAGGAATTAGGAGTTCATGTACAGTAATATAATTCCCCTAGCTTACAGTATGCCAGCCTTGCTCCTTCAATCAAATTTGCCAAGCTTTTAACGAATAGACTTCCATGTCATTAAGCAAAATTCTTTTTAAGAGCGGTCCTTCTTTCAACTACTGAAAATTAGCTGCTATGGGGTTTTTAATGGATAGGAGGTTTTTAATGAGTTGGTATAGACTAGACAGACGCCTCAAATACTAAGTCCAAGAAGATTAAATTTCTTATCTTCCTGAAAAGCAATATGCTTGCTTCTCTTCTCTAACTTTTAAGCAGATGTTTACGCATCATGCTGTTTTTCTAAGGTATTTTTCTATTTCCATATAACCCATGTAGCATTTCTTTCGAGATTTGCCCTTCACTATTTTTTCAACAGAATCTCTGCAGAGAGAAAATTGTTCTTCTAATTGATGCAGGGACACCTCTTCAATTCTTTTCAAGTAGAGAATAAAGTAGATTTCCTCGTTTGTTAATTTCTTTATATCGCTGTTATTTACGATGATTTGCAGCTCCCTTCTTCCTTAAACAAACTTCGCCACTTTGCCTGCTTTATGCGTCTTCGTTTTTTATCTTCCTCGCTTATCATTCAATTTCGTCACAACAGTTAATAATTTATTTGCGCGATATAAATATTCATCAACTTTAAAAAAAGATAGAATAAGAGTTTTTCTTCTATGAAGCTGTCGCCTACCTATCACTGTATTTATTTAACTTCGATAGGCAATTTCTCTTTCTCGGCCTTGTATTGCTTATAACTTTTGATAAAGTCTTCATAAGTTTGCAGACGGCGTTTAGACACGTTTCCCATCTTTGCCAGTTCCTTTGCGTTAATCATCATTTCTTTTCCTCCTCGGATCCTTTCATTACTAACTCCTCAACCAACTATTGAGGGCCACAAACTCGCTTTTTAATCAGGTCCTCTTACAAGATGAAAAAGGTGTTACATAATAAAGTTCTTCTGGACAGGTTGCAGCTAGTTTATAGAGTGTCAGAAAAACTTCCTTTGAAGTTTTATAGACATTAATACGGTTTGGCAAGGCTCGCATCTTCTTTGTCGCCTTTTCCAGTTTTAGTTCTTCGATATTAACCCAAACGGTTTCGGTTTTCTTGTATAATTCCGAACCGACAGTTTGAGTAAATTCTCGAGTCAATCGGATAAACAGCGTAATGAAAAGTTTACCATTTTCCTCATGGATATCTTTTGACTGAGTAAAAAAGTAGGTAATAACTGGCGGCTCATTATCCTTTATCTGTTTCATTTACTGCTCCTCTCCGTACTTTGCTTCTCATTACTAGAAAGTTTGTGGGTGGTTACTTCAGATCTCCAGGGAGTTTTAAATTATTTATAATTTCATCAAAAAGCAGTTGTCTTTTGCTGAAGCGATAATGATGTTGCCAATAAACAAACACTTCTTTTGCAATTCCAAGTTTTTTTTCTCCTTCAATCGCATTTAAGCCTTCTTCTACGCAAATGTGGTGCATCACTTTTTTTAATCCCATTCTATGTTCTCTTTCAATAACTCTCTTGTACTGCTGATATTTCATAGTTCACCTCACATAAGCCAGAAAATATGAATTTTAATAGAAATCACTTCTAAAATTTTTCGTAGTAAATTCTGCTAATTATTTTGAACAATAGTAATATATACCTTATATCTGAATTTTAAAACTTAAAAATCATTTTTAATAAGTCTTTTATCTTTATTTTTAGAAAAATATGCCTTATTGAAGGCCCTTGTAACCACTACTATAGAATCTAATCCCCCTGAAATATGCGTATGAAGAAAATAGGGTATGCTCTTAAAGAATAAAAGGTGTAAGGATGCAAATTAAAAAAAGAATGAAAAGGTACTGCTAATAGTGCAGTACTTCTCATCCTTCTTTTCTAAGTAAAGATAGCTTTTGGTAATATGATTCATGTGAATGTCGAAGACTAATAACCCACTAATTTATCGTCCCTTTAAAGATATACATTCGTTTATCCTTTGAACCGAGATAATTTTTCTCGAATCAGGTTCTATCTCGATCAATACAATAGAATTCATTTATCCAATTCTTGTCTCACTCGTCTTCATTACTTGAACTAATGTGCTTCCGATAAAGTATCATATGTAAACAAACAAAGCAGTCTCTTTTTTGAATCCCTCAATCAGAAATTTTAAATTTCGTTCACTCTTTTTCTCAATAGATTTCAGTAGATTTGGGATTAGTATGAAACATAATTAAGCTTAAGATTATGTGTGAAAAAGGTTGCATTTCTTAAACTCAACCTATATATTTATATATTAATATATTATCATATATAAATATATTTTAAACCAATTTGGAGGTGTCATGCAATAATGAAACATGATGTAGAAAAGGAAGAGGATTTCGCTGAGGGTGAACATCCGCTAGATGAGGAAACACTCTTTGTTGTGTCCCAAACATTCAAGGCATTGAGCGATCCGACCCGTATTCGCATCTTAAATCTACTCTGTTCAGCTGAACATTCTGTCAATGACTTGGCAGAGCAATTGGACTTGGGCCAATCCACTGTGTCGCATCAATTGCGCTTCTTGAAGCAACTGCGCCTGGTGAAATACAGAAGAGCCGGCACGACTTTGTATTATTCGAAAGACGACGATCATATCATGAACCTGTTGAAACAGGCGATTGAGCATGCAACGCATCATTAAAAAACGCTTTTCCACGCTAAAGCATGCACTGATTTATAAAGAGAAATTGAAGGAGGAATCGGAATGTCACATGATCACAGCCATGACCATACACACGGAGCAAATAAAAAAGTGCTGCTCATTTCATTTATTATCATCACCAGTTACATGATTGTCGAGGCCGCCGGGGGCTTCTTAACGAACAGCCTGGCACTTCTGGCTGATGCCGGACATATGCTGAGTGACTCCATTTCGCTCGCGATTGCCCTGATCGCGTTCAAGCTGGCTGAAAAAGCTGCAAATCACAGCAAAACCTTTGGATACAAACGTTTTGAAATCCTCGCCGCAACCATCAATGGCGCGACGCTGATTGGTGTAGCGCTCTACATTTTTTACGAAGCCATCGGTCGGTTCGCTAACCCGCCGGAAGTCGCCACGACCGGTATGCTCATCATCAGTGTATTCGGCTTATTGGTCAATATTCTGGTCGCTTGGATCATGGTGCGCGGCGGAGATACACATGATAACTTGAATATGCGGGGGGCGTACCTGCACGTATTAAGTGACATGCTGGGTTCTGTCGGCGCCATTGCGGCGGCCCTGCTCATAATGTTCTTCGGCTGGGGCTGGGCTGACCCCGCGGCCAGCGTCATCGTCGCAGCCCTTGTCCTGCGAAGCGGATATTTCGTCACTAAATCTTCTCTGCATGTGCTGATGGAAGGCACGCCACAGAATGTAAAGATTGAAGATATCATTCAAACCATCAAAGAGAGCAAAGGCGTTCACGGCGTCCACGATTTACACGTCTGGTCCATTACCAGCGGGCTGAATGCCTTGTCCTGCCACGTAGTAGTCGGCAACCATCTCACGCTTGCCGATAGTGAAAGCATGTTGCACAGCATCGAACATGACCTGGAGCATCAAGGCATCAACCACGTGACGATTCAGATGGAAACAGATGCTCACAAGCACAATGATTCCATTCTCTGCACAGTGAAAAGCGAACCGTCCCATGATCATCATCACCATTAATCTCTAAGAGTGAAAAAATGCCGATAATTTTGAAACAAATCATCTTGGAAAAGAAAGCTCCTAAAAATAATTGGAAGAGGAACTGTCCTATTTAATCTGACAGTTCCTCTTCTTTTGGCTCAATCAAGCTTTTAACTTCTTAGTAAGGAGTAATCTACTCCATACTATATCGATGAAAAAACATCATCGTTCTGAATGTCCCAATACCCCCTTACAATGTTTCCTCTTCATCCTTTAGCATAAAGCACTGTTTTCTTCTTCGTTATAGACTGCTTTTGCTTTATTATGTCTTACTAACCTAGATCGATTAATCTCTGCCTCTTCTTCATTGTATCCTGAATGCATGCTAATGTTAGCCATAAACAATTCACTTCATCTTTAAGATGGGCAATCTGAAAGGGAATATTCGACTTAACTCAGCAATAAGTCGGTTAAACAGGTTGGATCTCCGGCAAATGTTGAAAAATTAATTTCTCCAGTCTTTCCTTTTGCTTCAATTTCAACCACGTAAGTTCGATTCCGAGGCAGCCACAGGTCGATGAACCCATTCGCTGGAGTCTTCATCATCTTATCTACATAAACTTTCCCTTCGTTGTCGGTAATGGTTACCTTCATTTCCTTTTCTGCTAATTCACCTTGGCATCCTGTTAAGCTATGGATTTCACAAGGGTGCGTATACGTCTCATATGGGGCAATTGAGACAAAGAACTCTTCTTCCGGCAACGGATAGACCGATTTATCTCCCTTTTCTTCAACTGTTACTTGTTGGTCATCAATTGAAGCTGCACTAACTTCGTCACTTCCACTCAAGTCAGCCACCAACTCCTTTACTTCTATTTGGGCCGATGAAGGTTCGTCATTGCAGCCCCCTAGTAAGCCAAGTAAAGCTAACATGAGTACTAAAAATGGAATTTTCATATTATCCCTCCTCTTCCCCCTACTATAGCAAAGTCGATTCTTCTATCAAGTGCTGAATTCTTACGACTTTATGAACTCCTGCACTCTTGCTAAATAAATCCATGCATTTTATATAGAAGATTACTAAGTCGGCAGGAATTGAAGCCGCGCAATCGTGTCCTAAACTCTTCGATTGGCAAAGAAGCGTTTATATAATATTTAATTACATGGTCAATAGACTTTAATTTGTCCCATCATTCCATTGTCTTCGTGTTCAAGAATATGACAATGAAACATATAAACTCCTTCATATTTAAACTTGATTGCAATTTCCACCTTTTCACCAGGCGCGATTGAAAGCGTATCTTTCCAGCCTTGTTCGTTTTCGGACGGACTTTCCCCGTCTCTTGAAATGATTTTAAATTGGGTTCCGTGAACATGGAATGGATGAATCATACCTCCCATTTCATCTGGTTTGTTGTAAATCTCCCAAACCTCTGTCACTCCCTTTTCTTGCTTTAAATCGATTCGCTCGGCATCAAATTTCTTTCCATTGATTGTGACATTCTCCATCATACCGAACAACTCGATTTTTTTAGTCACGGGTAGTGCCATTTCTTCATCAGTGATTTCAAAGTCATTCATTTTTTCAGGAATTTCTCTCGAAGATGTTGTTGGTTCTGACACTTGGAAATCGAGAATATTGATACCTTCTTCATTAATCAGCGCGATTTCATTTTCCTCTATCTTCGAAAAATCAACAATAATCTCCGCCCTTTCTGAAGGAGTCAAAGTCAGCTCATTCGTTTTCACAGGCGCATTTAATAAACCACCATCCGTTCCAATCTGAACGAAAGAATCTCCGTTGCTCAGTTTGAATGTGAAATTGCGGGCGTTTGATCCGTTCAACAGTCGCAGCCTTACTTTCTCTTTTGCTACTGTCAGTTTCGGATCTACAGTGCCGTTTATAAGTACTGTATCGCCCACTGTACCGTCTGAATTTTTTGCAGCTTGGTAATCTAGGCGCTTATCTTCAAACATTCTATCTTGAATAACTAAAGGAATATCATTAATGCCATATTGATCAGGTAGCTGCCTTTCGCCCAATTTATCATCTTCAATATAAATCAAGCCTGCTAGTCCGTTATAGACTTGCTCGGCCGTCTTTCCTTCAGGATGCGGATGAAACCATAAAGTAGCTGCATCCTGCTTAACTTCAAAGGAAATAATGCGTTCTTCCCCGGGTTTTAATTTATTATGGGGACCTCCATCTACATCCCCGGGTATTTCAAGACCATGCCAATGAAAAGTCGTGTCTTCACCGAGTTCATTGATCAATCGGATTGTTACCTTTTCACCGGATTTGAACTTGAGCATAGGACCCAATAATGAGCCATTGTATCCTAAGGTATCAGAGCTGATGCCTTTATAAAATTCCGTTTTACCCTTTTGGGCACGAATTGTATAAGCCGTCTCTTTATCACTTTCACTCTTTAAGGCGACTGGAATGGAAATTTCATTCTCTCCCTTTGAATCTTTCAATTTTTTTAATTCGCCATGTTTCATTTCATTATCCATCTCATCCATATTGCTATGGTCTTCCATATTCATATCTATTTCATTGTCCATCTCGTCCATATTGCTATGGTCTTCCATGTTCATATCTGAATGATTCATGGTATTTGAGTCGGAGCAAGCGATAAGCGTTCCAATTACCATGAGAAGTAATAATAATACAACTAAATATTTCTTCATATTCTGTTGACCTCCTGTTTTAATAGTCATTTACGCATCTGGATTTTTCATGTTTGGTCTGTGGGTGACAGGGACTTTGGGGTTCTGATTTTAGAACAATCCAACGGTCTTTACTAAACTGGAACCAGAGAACGATTGCCTTAAAAACAATATCGAGTCCGATTGCAATCCATACACCTGCTATGCCCATCTCAAGCTGGATAGCCAGCAAGTAGACGGCTCCTGTTCGGATAACCCACATTCCCACCGTTGTCAGATACATTGGGAATTTCGTATTGTTCGCTCCTTGAAATCCTCCTGTAAGGACAAGGACGACAGCTAAAAACGGTTGGAAGATGGCCGCAATTTTTAGTGCAATATCAATATCGTTGATCACCTGTTGATCATCAGTAAAGAGCGACCCTGCCCATCCTCCGAAGAAGAAAAGCAAAATACCGAAGAGTGACATGAAACCCATTGCCAAGTAAGTACTTAATTTTGCATATTCTTTTGCACTTTCATAATCACCAGCGCCCATGTTTCGCCCAACGAGAATCGTGGCAGCAGTTGCAAACCCATAAGCAAGCATGTATGAGAATATTTCAAGATTTCCTGCTATTTGGTGTGCGGCAAATGTATTAGTTCCGAGGACGACAATGAACCCAAAATAAACGATCTGTCCAGCTCTCATTACCAGTCTTTCAATAGCCGCTGGGCTACCTAAGTTCATCAATTCTATTTGATGTTCCAAATCAGGTTTCCAAAAATCTTTTCTAAACGCGATGACATCCGTTTTGCGGATGTAATTCATCAATAAAATAGTCCCAACAACGCGCGCAATAACGGTAGCAAGTGCAGCTCCGACGATTCCAAGCTCCGGGATCATCCAGAAACCAAAAATCATTAGATAATCAAGCACAATGTTGACAATATTGACAACAATACTGACTTTCATTGGAGACTTGGTATCGCCAGTACCGCGTAAGATACTGCTCAATGTAAACATAAGGGCCATAACTACCGAAGGGATACCTACTATTTTGAAATAGATACTGCCTGCCTGTAGTACTTCATTATCAATGCCCATCAATAAGAGAAGAGGCTTAGCAAAAAACAAAGTTACTATACCAAAGAGCACGCCTATCAGTACAGACAAGATAATTGCTTGTTGTGCAATATGTCTTGCTCTTTCGATTTTTCCAGCCCCTAAATTATTTGCCACGTATACGTTTACCGCCACACCGATTGCCATAAATACTGCAAAGTAAATAGCTAAAATCGCGTTAGTGACCCCTACAGCTGAAACTTCAGCAAGGCCGATTCTTGAGACAAATAGCGTATCAACAAAACCAAGCAGTGTTTGAAAGAAGTTCTCGGCAACTGCTGGTAAAGCCAGGATGAAAATTAGTTTTATTTTAGTTCGTTTATCATCCGTATTTAATAACACCTCCCCCTTGTTCATTTGGGGTCCCTCCTTTCAGTGAATCCAATTATTTAAAAACGGCCCATATATGATATATGGGCCGCTGTTTTTACTCTGTTACATTTATCACAAACGGATAGACATATACATTTCCTTCAAACTTAAATTCACTCCATACTTTGTAGTGACCAGGCTGGTGAAAAATGGTTTCAAACACAGTATTGTCATCGAATGACGGGTGAACGTGTATAAACTGCTCTCCTTTTTCATCTAAAATTACAACATGTCCCAGGGGCCCTAAGTAAGGTTCAGGTGTACTATCCTTCGTATCGTACGTGAATACTGTAGGATGGTGAGCTTTCAGTGAGTCGACAGATAGCTCTACTGTATGACCATCAATGGTTTTTCTGAATTCTGTGTCTACTTCAAGGGCTGGCAGCTCAGATGTGACTTGATGATGACCTACATGAAGATGAACAGGAGTGGCTTGATATGCCAATCCTTTTGGTTGGATGTCCACAAAAAGCTTATACATGCCTGATGCTAATTGAATATCATATTCAAATTTACCTTTGTCTGTTTGAACAGGATGGAGGTGTTTGTATTCACTCAAGTCCTCACTTACCACAATCAGATGCAAGTCTTTTTCATGACTGACTTCTAATTCGGGTGCTTTTTGATTTTTATCTTGTAACTCTATAAAGAGTTTTCCATTCTCATATGCAGCATTTACAAACACTTCGTTTTCGGTCGATTTTGAATGGTTGTGATGGTGTTCATGATTTTTCAATTCCAACATTCCTTTTTTTAGATTTTTGTTAATTAGACTTATCATTCAATGTGTTTTCATCTTATTCTCGATTAAATTTTGTCTCGATCTAAAAACGCTAAACCTGCTTATTTGCAGCAGGAACAACCTATTTCGTTCTTTGTATCAGCAACTTTATATCCAGTTTCTTGAATAGCCGCTTTAATTTCGTCCAAAGTAACTTGTTCTTCTTGAAAAGATACATCCACTTGGCCGTCAGAAAGTTTAACTTTTACAGTATCTACACCAGTGAGTTTTCCTACTTGACCTTCAATCTTATTTATACATGAACTACATGACATACCGACTACATTTAATGTTGTTTCTTTCATCGCTTATTCCTCCTAATTTTCATTACTATACCCGAGTATTGTATATTTCGTGCAAAAATTAAAATCTTCACCTCCTTAACTAATCGATCTGCAATCAGAGGTAATTGTTAACGGACAAAATTCTTTAACTAGGCAGTACTAGGCTTTATCAATCGAATTCAAGAGTTTAAGAATAACTTTTTTATTGGCCTCAAATCCAATGAAAGATTCGACTAGTTTCTTTTTGCCTAATATCCCTTTTTTATAAAATGCGAACAAAGGGACAATTCTATTCCCGGAGATTTCAATCATCTCCTGTTCAAGACTCAAATCCTTTGCAACATCTTTTCCGTGATAGGAAATTGCGTGGGACGCTAAATAGGTTTTAGCATCTTGGCAATCTGAACACGTGGGACGTGTATATAATACAAGTTCCAAATTGTTTGTCATGTCAAGCTCTCCTTTACTATGCTAACGAAGGTTTAAAACGTTTCAATCGCAGCGCATTTACTAAGACAGAAACAGAGCTTAGACTCATTGCAGCCCCCGCAAGCATTGGATTTAATAACGGTCCTCCCACCAAGTAGATAACACCCATTGCGAATGGAATCCCCATTACGTTATAAGCGAAAGCCCAGAAAAGATTTTGTTTAATGTTTCGGATTGTCGATTTACTCAATTCTACTGCGGTCGGTACATCCATCAAATCACTTCTCATCAGAACAATGTCTGCTGACTCGATAGCGACGTCTGTTCCCGATCCGATTGCAATTCCAATATCCGCTTGTGCTAAGGCAGGGGCATCGTTGATTCCGTCTCCAACCATCGCCACTTTCTTGCCTTCTGCTTGTAGTTTTTTCACTTCATTCGCTTTATCTTCCGGCAACACTTCACTGAGGACACGGTCAATTCCAACCTGTTTTGCAATTGCCATGGCTGTTCCTTTGTTGTCCCCCGTTATCATAGCTACCTCAATGCCCATTTTCTGAAGCTTTTCAATTGCTTTCCTGCTGTTTTCTTTCACTGTATCTGCCACAGCGATAATCCCAGCAATCTGATTATCGATTGCTACATACATAGGTGTCTTACCTTGTTGCGCCAGTTTATCAGATACTTCTTCCAGCGCAGTTAGAGAGATGTTCTGTTTCACCATCAGTTTCCGGTTCCCCGCAAGCAATCTCTTTCCATCAACCATGACTTCAATTCCGTGTCCAGGAATGGCTTCGAAATTACCGAGGCTCATCATCTTCATTTTCTTCTCTTCCGCAGCCCTTACAATCGCTTCGCCTAGTGGATGCTCAGAACCTTTTTCAGCAGATGCTGTTAACTGAAGAAGGGTTTCTTCGTTGTTGCCATTGACAGTGATAATGTCTGTGACTTTTGGCTTTCCTTCGGTAATCGTGCCTGTCTTGTCAAAAACGATGGTTTGAATTTTATGAGTGGTTTCCAGTGCTCCTCCACTCTTGATCAGTACACCGTTCTCAGCCCCTTTTCCTGTTCCTACCATGATTGCAGTAGGCGTAGCAAGCCCCAATGCACATGGGCACGCAATCACAAGGACCGAGATGGTAATTGTCAATGCGAATAGTCCTGTTTGTCCACCGAAGTACCAAGCCAATCCAGAAAGTATGGCAATGACGATGACGATGGGTACGAAATAGCCGGAAATAATATCCGCTAATTTGGCAATAGGAGCCCTTGAACCTTGTGCATCCTCGACTAATTTAATGATTTGGGATAATGCAGTGTCCTTCCCTACTTTTGTCGCGCGGTATTGAATAGTTCCATTCTTATTGAAACTTGCTCCGATGATATTTGACCCTACATTTTTTTCAACCGGAATACTTTCCCCGGTCAACATCGATTCATCAACAGAAGTGAGACCTTGAACGACAACTCCATCTACAGGAATCTTTTCTCCTGGTTTTACAATAATCGTATCACCAACGACTACTTCATCTATAGAGATTTCAACTTCTTGTCCGCTTCGAATGACTCTTGCCGTTTTTGGGGCTAAGCCCATAAGCTTTTCAATAGCTTCTGAAGTTTTCCCCATTGAGCTAACTTCCAGATATTTACCTAATGTGATTAGCGTCAATATGACCGCAGCTGACTCATAATAAAGATTATTCACATATCCGCTAGAGCCCATCGAGATAGCGGCTGTAGCACCTAAACTATAAAGGAACGCAGCACTAGTTCCCAAAGCCACTAAGGAATCCATGTTCGGATGTCCTCTAAATAATGTTTTAAATCCGACAGAGTAGAACTTCCATCCGAATAGTATGACTGGAATGGTTAGAATCAATTGCAACAGAGAAAACGTCAGCGGATTCATCATCGGGTCTATAAACATTGGCAAGGGCAGGTTTATCATATGCCCCATTGAAATGTACAACAACGGTACTGTGAAGATTGCCGATCCAATGAAACGGTTCCACATCGATCGGACTTTTTTTAACTTCTTCTCTTTTTCGGATTCTTGGCTGTCGGCCGGTCCACTGTCTTCTTTTGCTTCATACCCAGCGTTGGCTACTGCCTGTGTAATATCAGAGACAGTTACAAGAACGGGGTCATATTTGACCACCAGCTTTTCTGTCGCTAAATTCACATTCGACTCCAGTACACCTGCTAGCTTCCTTGTAGCTTTCTCTATCGTCTGTACACACGATGCACAAGTCATACCAGTGACTGCAAATGTTTTCTGTTCCGTGTCTGTAGAAGCTTTGTAACCTACTTTTTCAACTGTGTTCTGAATATCTTGGGGCGAAACCATGTTTTCATCGTAGCTGATTGTCAACTTGTTGGTTGCAAGATTAACTGTTGACTCGACAATTCCTGGCAACTTCTTAGTCGCCTTTTCGATCGTCTGTACACACGATGCACAAGTCATGCCTTCCACTGCAAACGTCTTACTTTCCATTTCCACAAACCTCCATCCTATTTGGCTGATTCAAGCTCATAGCCAGCATCCTCCACAGCTTTTGAAAAATCATCATAATTTCGTATCGCTTCATCATATTTCACTTTAGCAGTACCTTTTTGCAAATTGACCTTTGCACTCTTGACCCCTTCAAGATTTTGAAGTGCCCCCTCAATCTTATTAACACAGTGAGCGCAGGTCATCCCTTTAATAGTTAAAATGGTTTTTTTCATTACTTACACCTCCCGTTTCCAGTTTATTTATGAACAATGTTGCGATGAACAATAATGATCTTGACACTTACATTGTCCAGGTACACAGTTGCATGGAATATCTTCCACTGCTTCAGATTCTTTCTGGAGTAAGATTTCCTTAAGATTTTCAATGTCGCGGACACTCAATGTGGCCTGCGCAATCATATTACCAATTGTATTTCCAACATCTCTATTGCAGATATGATCAAGTAAATTGTAAAAAGTTTCTCTAATCATGTCCCCTTCTTCGACGGCAGCGGAATAGATAAATTTTTTACCTTCGGCTTCAGTAGTTAGCATTCCTTTCTTTACTAGTCTTCCGATGAAGGTCTTGGTCGTAGCGGGCTTCCAACTTTTTTTCTTTTCAAGGACGTCAATAATATATTTACTAGTCGCATTGTCCTGTGCCCAGACTACCCGCATTACTTCCCACTCGGCATCTGTGATATTTGTTTCTATTTGTTCGTTCATTCCAATACGCCTCCTTAAGTTCTAATTTGCAAAACCATAAAGTTGTGATGAAAGGCGGTAACCGGATTTGAACCGATGATCGAGGTGTTGCAGACCTCTGCCTTACCCCTTGGCTATACCGCCATATATATTATGTTTACAAATGTAATCTTAAATTTAGTTTACATTTGTAAACACATTTTGTCAACCATTATGTTTTCGCTGTCGTTACTTACAGATTTTTATGGATGAACTCCAAAATTGCCTTCTCAGAAGGTTCCGGCGCTGTCACTCTATCCACTTCTTTTCCTTTTTTTAATAAAATCAAAGTGGGTATACTCATAACTCCATAAGTTTGTTGAGCAAAATCCAGGTTTCTATCTACATCAACATCGTAAAAAATAACCTCTCGATTTTCGTCAGCCAAATGTTCGATGACTGGAGCAAGCTGTTTGCACCCTGGACACCAGTCAGCCGTGAACTTCAATATCACTGGTTTCTCTTCATTTTTAATTTCTTCTAATTGAGCTATTTGAAAATTATTTATCATACTTTGTCACCTCCTGAAATTATCGTCTACAACTGTAGATAACAATAGATTACAAACGTAAACGTTATTTGTCAACCTTTTTATATTTCCTTTCGAAAAAAATACATTAGAAAATCGGAAACCCATCTGTTTACATACAAATAAACTAAATTGTGCATTTTTCGTGGAGTTTCGGAGATTAAGTTTAATTACAAAACAAACGGGAAGAAGAAGAACTGAACCACTACATTAAAAAATGGAGGTTTTACACATGGCACATAATCAGTACCCAGAGTTAATTCAGGCTTTACATGATTGCGCAGCAGAATGTAATCATTGTTTTGACGCTTGTCTTCAAGAAGAAGACGTAAAAATGATGGTCGATTGCATCCGACTAGACCGTGAATGCGCGGAGATTTGCGCATTTTTAGAACATGCGATTACACGGAATTCTCCTTTTATTGCTGAGCTGGCTGCGGTTTGTGCAAAAATTTGTGAAGCATGCGGAGATGAATGCGCGAAGCATGCTGAACACCATGAACACTGCAAACGCTGTGCGGAAGCTTGTCGCAAATGCGCAGAAGCTTGCCGAAGCATCGCATAATTTCACGAAAAAACCCACCGGAAACCTATTTTGAACTGAACCCCAAATGGTAGACACTTTAAAAGTGCCCCCCATTTGGGGTTTTTTCTGTTTTCAGACCCCGGTATACTGAACATATCTATTGGAACGGGAGAGGTTATTATGAGTAAAATCATCTTTAACGAATATCAACGGCGCACATTGGAAGCGAATCCGAATGTCAAAACGGTTTCGGATCGAACGATTCAATACACACCTGAATTTAAGGTGAAAGCCGTTAACGAAAACTTGCAAGGCAAAGGACCGGCGCAAATTTTTGCCGAAAACGGTTTTGACCTGACGGTAATTGGATCGGACAAACCGAAAGAGACATTAAAACGTTGGCGGAAAACGTTCCGACTTTACGGCGAAGAAGGGTTTTGGGAAGAACGTCGTGGAAAAGGCAGTACCGGCCGCCCTTCTACTCAAGAGCTCTCTGCCGAGAAAAAGTTGGAGAAGGCGGAAGCGCGCATTAAATACCTGGAAGCCGAAAACGAGTTGCTAAAAAAGCTCGAGGCACTCGAGAGGCAGGCGAAGAAACGCAGCTGACCCCAGCGGAAAAGTTCGAAGCGATCAATGCGGTGGTCCGGAAATGCCAACTGAAGAATTTGGTGGAGGCCCTATGCCAGACAGCGGGCGTCAGTCGAAGTGGCTACTACGCTTGGTTGGAGAAA
>NZ_JAAMTH010000010.1 GCF_018283455.1 Planococcus sp. MSAK28401
ATGGTCAAGTCCAGATCGAGGTCTAAAGAAACCATGATCATAAGTGGAAATCGCTCAAACCTTAGATTTGTTAGCGATCTGCTCATTACGTTATTTTTTTGGGGATATACGATTATCGTGATGATTTTCATTTTATCAGCTACTACTGGAATTAGTAATGGTGTAACAAGAACACTGAACACGACATTCAAAACAACAAATAGCGAAGTTCAAGCAGTCATTGGGTTTGGATTCACCATGTTTATTGTCATTTATTTACTGCTATTTACCAATCATCTCTACAATAAGAAACGGTTTGGCCAATTGACTCGTCGAACTTACCCCAAAATGGTAACTGAACGTGATCTACTCTCATTGCAATTAATGAGTGTCGAAAATATTGAAAAACTCCAGAGTAACTATATGGTTTTTGAAAGAAATCCAATAATTTCATTAGAAGAGGAAAAGCAGCATGAAGAAAGCCATTAAACTAATCGTTGTTCTAGCTTTGATATATACATTTTTTCTGTTTAAGGATGATATTCGAGAAGAAGTATTTACAGTAGATGAGTCCGCAATGTCTTTTCCAGAAGAGCTTAAAAAAGAGAGTTGCTTGGGGTTAAACTATCACCGTGTATTAGAAGATACTGTTCCCAATCGAATCAGCAGGTGGCTATTAAACTCTGATGAATTGGTTAAGTACAGTGTATTAACTACAGAGTTTGAAGAACAATTGACATCATTAGCTGATGCAGGAGCTGTTTTCTTGTCAGAAGACGAATTACTGCAAGCGAAGGAATCAGGAAACTTCCCGTCAAAATGTGTGTGGGTTTCTTTTGACGACATTGATTACTCGGTTTACCAAAATGCCTTTCCAATTTTGAAAAAAGCAGAGGTTCCATTTACCATGTTTGTTATCGCAGGACGTGTGGGAGATGAAGATTTCAGTAACTTAAAAATGGCTACATGGGATCAAATAAGAGAAATGGAAAGCAGTGGACTTGCCAGCGTTGGATCTCACACATATAAAATGCATCGATTTGAAAACGAAACCCCCATATTTCTGGTCCCAGAAAATAGAGGGGAATTTAAAAGCGATTTGAAAAAAAGTATTGAAGTTATTGAAAAAGAGCTTGAAATAACCGTGCGCAGCTTTGCTTATCCATACGGGAATACTGATGACTTTACGGCTCAGGCACTACGGGATCAAGGGCTAGAAGCAGGATATATATTAGCACCGCAAACAATAGTGCCGACAGATGATAATTTTTACATCAATCGTGTACTTGTTAACGATGCCACACATCGCAAAGTCATCCTTCCTTTCATTGAAAGTCAGTAAGATTCAGAAAAGATCATCAGAGGGTAGTGCATTTAAAAGTTAAGTTTAAATACTAACTTTGAAGGTGCACTACCCTCTTGGCGTTCTTGTTCTTTTTCACCCTTGTACTACACAAGAAAACATCCTGATCAAAGAAAATCTGGCCATTAGACTCGAAATTTTTTACTTGGTTTGACTTGAATTGATCCTTTCTACTATTAAATTCATGGTGACTTCCGATAAGGGGTCATATGTTAACTAATATGTGACGCATTTATCAGCTCTTTTATATGAGCTGTTATCAATAAAATATAGTGAAACTCAGTTCTTGCTTATCTTTAACAAGAACGTAAGTAGCGATATTCACATCTATAATACATTGGCTGTTTTCTTCGAGTTTGTATTAAACAAATGACCTAAATTCCCTGTGAGCAAATCTCTCAGTTCTTTATGACTTTCTTCATTCAGTGAATCTGTTTGCTTTGGAAGAACCACAGCATCCGTATCCGTGTGATACAGGAAAAATCGGTGCTCGTCTTCTCCTACCTTCTGAAATGCACTCCAGTTCAATTGAGTCTTTCCTTCAAGTTGGCTGTTGTGAACATGCAGCTCGATGCCTTCAGGAGTCAGTTTTGTGAGGCACTCCTTTGGCCACCCGTTGTTTTTTAATCGATTAAAAGCTATCTTAAATCGCCAAACCTGTATTTTAAAGTATAAGTCTCGGACGAATGGCAGGAGAATCAAAGCCAAAAGGATGCCTCCTCCTATAGAGACTGGAACAATTAAATCAGGAGAGACATTTCCCGGCAAGATATTCAGCAAGAAGGAGCTAAAAGCAAAATAGGAAAACAACATTAAGACAACAAAAGCTAGTTTGCCTCTATTAATATGGTACTCATTAGTACGAAAATAATTTTTCTGGAGCGCGAATAAATCATCGACTGTTAACTGATAGTTTAAAATCAAAAGATGCACCTCATTATAGTTTTTAAAAGTAAATGTTCCAATTGTCTGTACCTGGAATACCAACATATTTCTACGACATATCTCTACACATTTTTTCTTCTATTACTTGTCTTCCTCTGTGATTAAGGAAGTCATTTTTTGTAGCCTGGTATACCCCTCTTCTATTAATTCCTGCCTTGCATCCATATCTTCTGTTTTTTGAGCTGACGCAAGAACTTCGATCGTTTCTGAAGTCCACTTCTTCAACGGTTCAAACTCCGTCGCTTCTTTTACTTGTTCGAGCCTAGAAATGGGCTGCTGAAATTGATTGGGATCGTTTGTTATGGTCATACTTTCCAAGTCAGGAATCCCCGAAGCGTCATTTAACCACCCCATAATGACGCCTATTTTCTGTCCTTCAGATGGTTCATTTACTTCTCCGTTATTCCACACTCGAGAAACCATCGCCTTTGTGTCTCGGTCAAATGTATATCCATTCTCGTAACTAATCCCATTTATTGCATCACTTTTAGGTAATCGACCTTCCTGGGGAAGTTCATAGTCCTCAAAGTACGTTTTAATCTCTCTATATGGCGACTCTAGAGTTTCTTCTTCCTTTTGACTATCATCACCTGCAGCTACTTCTGGATTACTGGCTTCGGGTAACGGTTGCTCCACTGTACTTTCTGTCGTATGCGGAACCTTATCTTCAATTTGTGCTTTTAATAGATAGCCTCCAATTAACAAAAGGATGGCTAGAAAAGCGACGCTTAGACTCCGAGGAATCCACTCAGCTTTCTCTTTTCGTTGAGGTGGCTCATTAATCTTTTTTAAAATATCTTGTTTTTGTTTCCCAGTGAATTGTTGATCTTTGAAGACACTTCTATCCATCGCCTCGCGATACTCAGTCAATCTATCCTTCATATACATCACCTCTTTTGATAGTCTCTCCCAGTAGCTTCCGGCCTCTTCGCAAACGAGTTTTCAAGGTGTTCTGATTAATTTTTAACAGAGCTTCCATCTCAGGTATCGACAAATCTTCGTAGTAATGAAGATGAATGGTTTCACGATATTTAATCGGAAGAGACAATACGGAATTTGCCAGTTCCTCATCTCCTTCTCTTTGAAGTGACGCCAGGTCTGGTGCAGGTTCCTTCGTGTGCATGTACTGGAACAACTGAGTATTCAGGACAACTCGCTTGACCCAAGAACTTTTGAGGACATCTTTACTGCGATTAATGGTGATTCTATAAATCCATGCCTTATAGGAGTTGATTTCTTCGTATGTATCGTATTGTTGGTAACAGGTCAGAAATACATCTTGGACAACTTCCTGTGACCTTCCCCAATCCTTCAAATAACTATAGGCTAGCTTTGTTAGACGATCGCCATATTGATCCATTAGATTTTCTAACCAGGCTTCTTTTTGAATTTTTAAAGGCATATTGTTTTCGTCGGTCAATGTGCTGCCCCCCTTCTATCTTTACATAGTATTTTAATCCAAGGTGAAATGAGCTGTCCCTAAGACGAGTCTCACTGCTCTATGGTTTCAAAATCGGAACTTTGTATCGCGTATCTCTATAATCTTGAAATAGCATATGTGAAATACTCCGAATACTACGGGTCAAAAGAGAAGTGACAACCGTCTAATTACTATAGAAAGGAGTTGAGTCTTGATGCCTTGGCCGGATAACGCTGATACAAATGGCGAACCTTACGATCATGAAAAAGTAATCGCCCAATTGATGGAGGATTATGGACTAGAATTAAAGCGAATTGCTTACCTATACATAAACGATTTAACTGAATGTGATGATATCATCCAAGAAGTCTTCATTAGCTGCTATCACCAGTTGGAAAATTTTCGATTTGAATCCAACATCAAAACTTGGCTAATTCGAATCACTATTAATAAATGCAAAGACTACCACAGGTTATGGCGGGTTAAGAAACTGATTTATAGCCCATTCTCCTCCTCGGAGAAGAACGATGCTTCAGCTGAGGAGCATTATCTTGAAGAAGAAACCTCCTCTGAAATTCTTTCAAAAATTTCCATGTTATCGCCTAAGTATAAAGAAGTGTTGATTCTGTACTATTACCAAGAAATGACCATGCAGGAAATCAGCGATGTATTGTCTATTGGTATTAATACTGTTAAATCTCGACTATTGAGAGGCAAACGCACGCTTCAAACGCAACTAGAAAGGATGATTGATCATGGACAAATTTGATCGTGAGATACGAAGCAAAATCAATCGAGATTTAGAAAAAGAAGTTCATTTCTCATCGGCTGAACGAATCAAAATTCAGCGACGTATTCGTGAACATAGAAACAAAAAGCTTTCCTTTAATCCTATTTATTGGACAGTTCTCGTTTCAGCTGTTGGGCTTATGATGGTGTTTGGACTTATCTATATGGGTGATCGCTCACCTGCCCCCACTACCAATTTTCCTGCCATAGCTGCTGATGAAGAAGAGAAACAAACTACTTCTGCAGTGGTTCCTAAAAAACCCGAGAGTGCATTGCCCGAAGAGCGAGAATGGACCAAAGAGGACGCAGCAAACCCCAAGAGTGGTATGTACCAAATGGAAGTTTCCGAGTTTGCTAATGTAGCAGAGTACTTAACTGTTACGACGGAACATTGGCATAATGGCGATGATAGCGGAGATCCAGAAATAGACCGAAAAATTTCGATTGCCTTTACTACAATCAGTTACCTCAATTATTACGAAAAGGAACTCCAGGAGTTTGAGGCAACAGCGATAGCTGACGAACTCCAGCGGAATGCGCTTGACATTAGCATGCACTATGGCGAACTAACTGATGAAGAACTACGAGTAGCCTTCCATGAATTTGAAGAACAGTTAGCTGATCTCAATGACGTGATACAATAAAATATGGTAAAAGAAATGAACATCCATAAAAAATGGTTTATACTCTTACGACCGATATTCTTGTGCAGAGATTGAAAAATTACTCGATCACAAAGTCGGCCATGTGCGGATCTAAAAAGAGATAAGGATACTAAAGGAGTGGAACGATGCAGATTCAATATCAATTGACATATGACGATGTGTTAACTTTTCAAGAATACGAAACACGCTATTCTACTCGTCACAAAATAAGAGGAAGGCTGTTTCACTTTTTAATCGTTTTGTTTGTCTTTCTGTTAGTTGTTTGGCTAATGATTCAACTAACGCCCGTCCTTTTTCAGTTTGAAAATCGGTCTACTTACTATATTTTGACCTTTGGTTCGGCTGCATTGATCGCTTTGATTTCAGCTCCATTTCTAAAGAAAATCTATGTACCGGTGATTCTATGGCAATATAAGCAACTCTTTAAAAAAACAAAAGACAGAAGATGGCCAAGACCGATTGCAATCATCTTGAAATCTAAAGGACTGAATGTAAAGTCTGTTCACAATGGTATCAAAGAAGACATTGATGTTTCGTGGGAATCCGTTCAAAAAGTAAGAGATTATGGAGATTTGTACTTCCTCTATATACAAAAAAGAGAAGCCCTCATCATTCCCCAAAAAGCTGAGACGATCACCACTGAGCAGCAGGAGAAACTGCGTGAGTTGCTAAAGCAACATTTCTCCAATATTAACTAAGTACATAATTCATCAGCTACAAGCTCTCGGTATTAGGGACTCGTAGCTGTTTTTTTATCTGTATCGTTCTTCTTTCTTTTTTACAACACTACTAATAATTTCATGAAATACAAATTCATGAAAGTAGATTATTTGGACAAGAAATGGAATATCCTGTGCTACAATAATGGGGATAAATAGGAGGTATTTAATGAAGAAAATTATGGTTGGTATTTTTATTGCTATATTCTCTGCCTTAGTACTGTTCATCACTTGGATTAATCTAGTACCGGAAGACAATGTTTCGACAGAGAAAACGACGGAGGAAGTAACTACTGAAGGAAATGCAAAAGAATATATAGCAATCGCTCAGAATCATTGGAATGGTAGTGCACTTGATGAAGAGAATATTGAAAAGGAAACTACTTTTATTGCACTCAATTCGATTGATGTTAGTGAAATGAAGGATTTAGGAGTGTCCACAGAATTTTCTGAACTTCAAGAAGTAGCTGGCATCATTAGCGGTGATTTCGGAAGACTTACAGATGAAGAAAAGCAAATTCACTATAAAGAATTCGAAGATATACTAAATGAAATCCACAACACGATTAATTAAAATAAAGGCCGTTGAATATAGGAATGGATTCCTACTAGGTTAGAAAAAAACTTTTTATCTTTTTAATGGAAACTCACAAACGGAAAGGGATAAAAGATGTTTCTCGATTAGCATCTTCTATCCCTTTATATTTTTGCAGCTTCCGATAAATTGATGATATGTAAACTAAATATTAGAAAAGTCTTTTCTTTCTACCCCATTTACACAAGATATTTTACGCTCTCCAAATATACTTTTTCTCTAAAAGCAATAAATAGAAAAAGCAAGAAAATTGGTTGAAACTTAACTTTTCTTGCTCTTTCTATTATGTAATTTTTAGTGTAATCAGGACACATAAACTAGATTAAGAACGGGTAAAACAACATTACTTTATTTCAGAGATTTTTGTACAAATAGTAATGCGTGAAACCTTTCGGAAAATCTTTCAATTCTCCAAAAACCTTAAATCCTAATTTCTTATAAAAATCAGGCGCTTGGAAGCTGAAGGTTTCCAGTCTCATCAACCGGCATTGTTGACCGCGTGCATACGCTTCAGCCGTCTCCAGTAATTCCTGACCTTTTCCCATACCACGCAGGGAATCATCCACCCACAGGAGATCCACGAAAAAGCATTCCCAGTCTGTATGGCCGACGAGCCCTCCAAGGATATCACCTTGTTCATCCTTCAACACAAAGCTCATTTTCTCTTCTTCGGTATACGCGACTTTCGATTTGTTGTGCCTGACCAAATTGTATCGGATAAATCCGGCTTCCTCTTCATCATATCCGACGTGCATGCGGATGTTCGTCATTATCACCACTCCTTGTTTACTCCATTAAAACATCTTTAGCTTAACGCTATGGTGGTCAAACACGTTGGCTCACCACTGAATGTAGAGAATTGAAGTTCTCCGATTTTATCGTCTGCTTCGATTTCAACCGTATAGGTTTGATCCCGCGGTAGCCACAAATCGATGAATCCATTCGCTGGTGTTGTCATCAGCTTGTCTACATGGACTTCTCCTTGTTCATCCGTCACGGTGATTTTCATTTCTTTTTCCGCTAGCTCCCCTTGGCATCCCGTTAAGCTATGGATTTCGCATGGATGCGTATACGTTTCATACGGGGCAATCGAGACAAAGAACTCTTCTTCCGGCAATGGATAAATCGTTGTTTTTCCCTCGTCTTCCACCTTCAGTTCTCGATCGTCAATCGAAGCTGCACTGACTTCATCACTTCCGCTCAAATCAGCTACCAACTCTTTTACTTCTGTTTCATTCAACGTGGAGTCGTCTGTACATCCGGCTAAGAAGCCCAATAAAGCCACCATCAATACTATGAATGGCACTCTCATATAATCTCTCCTCTCTTCCCTACTATATCAAAGCCCTAGCCTGCCTGAGGGACCGAATTCGTACGACTTTATGAACCTACTTTTTCACCTATGTTTCCATAAAAAAGAAGAAGCGCAGCACCAACTTCATTTAAAGCTCCTTCTCTTGATGAGTCTTAAAATGTAAAATATACACTTCACGATTCCGTCTCTAAAACCTTATAGAATTGTCTTTTGAATGTATCATTTGTTTTATTGAGTTTAATTTCGCTTCGTCTTCTGATTAAGTCAATGAAATGAAGAAACTGAATGTAACTTAATTAGGATTAAGTTACATTCAAAATAAAGAAGAAACTTTCACTGAATTCCTCTTTTTTGAAAAAATGAAACTTTAAAGAAAGTAGATTAGTATAGTTAGTATAACTAATTGAACAGTAAGGGAGGCGACTTCATGTATGGTGTTGAATCTTCTTTTTCATTAGCTTTACTTCTCATAGTTGCTATTTTCCTCATTATGTTAGCCTTATTTAATGCCATCATGCGAAAGTGGTTAAGAGTCGAAAAACCAAAAGCATTCTCCAATAACCATGTAAATGATAAGCACAAGAAAATCGATTGGAGCATCCGAATTTTCGGTATCACTATGATGGTAGTAGGATTTTTTATTAATGTGACGAGGCTTCCTCAAGAACCTTATTTGCTCCTAGAACCATGGTTTTTGTTGTTGGTATTCCTCTTTGCCACCGAAATCGTAAGAGCAATCATGGAGCGCAAATATGCGAAGAATCCTAATGCCTATCTTTATACAATCAGCCAACTGGTTTTTCTACTTGTATTTCTCATTTCATTATTTACAACTGATTTTTTTGGTTTTTTATAATCAATATAACTAGCCCTTCTACTGGAATGCGAATGTAACTTAATTGCTATTAAGTTACATTCAAAATTAGCTGAGTTCGCGTTTTGTTTTATTCAACTTGTCATTCAATCTAACTAGTTGATTGATAATGACAATAAGCAAAATTGCTATGACAATTGCAAATGCATAGAGCACCACTTCATCACTATCGCTCACCGTGAAAATAAAAAGAGTCAAAATCGCATAAAATCCGATAATAGATAATAAGACAGTAATTAAACCGTTTAAGATATATTTCATCTCAATTCCCTCTTCCTATACTTTTTGCGGATCCGAATGTAACTTAATTCACAATAAGTTACATTCATTTTATTTTATCCGCCGAATTGAAAACCAAATAAGATTAATAGAAATAAGGCGATTAAAACAATGCTCAAGATTAACGTTGAGAGTGGTATGAGTTTTTCTTTTTTACTCTCTTTAAGAGTTCCCACAATCCCAATTATTACTCCCAATGGAGCTAAAAACGGAGTGTATTTTAGGATTAGAGTCAGCGCTCCCAGGAAATTTTCAAACATCATAATTAATGCCCAACCTGCTTCAATTGTAAGCAGAACTAAAATTACAAAAGATAACTTTCCCCATATTGTTTGTGGCATGAAACCACTCCTTCCTCTTTACATTTTAATCAAATGAAACTCAAAATCCAGGAAATGAATGTAACTTAACTGCACTTAAGTTACATTCGAATACCTACTAATACTGATGTACAGTGCCCTTGGTATTCTTTGATTTTTAGTTGTGTAAAGGTAGTTTTTGATTTGTTCCATTTGAATTTTTTAAGGCTCGCTTATCCCCATTGCAAGTAACAGCAGAAAGGCGAATATTAATGGAATCAAATTCACACCAACACCTAAAATCGTCCAAAGCATTTGTTTAGATAATGCTGCAAATAATAGACCAATAACCGAAAGGGCACTCAATATTATTATGGTTATATATATATCTCCATCTGGTCCTCTCATTATAAAGAATGCAGTGATACTAATAACAAACATCAATAGAGATAACAAACCAAACTTGTTCATTCTATTCCCCCTCTAATTTGTTTTATAAGCCCACTTCACATGAACCTTCAAGCCAGTGTCCTATATATATTGTACCAAAATATCCCAATATCTCCTGACTTTTTATTATGATGTATTAAAATTAAAAACCGTTCGTAAAAGTACACTTTTGCGAACATATCAGGAAAAATGCATCTCTAAGCGGATATATTTCTCCCTCCTCTACTTTATTAACACACTATATCGTCGCTAAAAAAAGAGAAGTTCTCCTTTTGGTTTCGACAGCATGAATTGTAACGGTTTTTGAAATTTATAATATAAATATGTTACAACATAGGGAAGAGGTGAGTACCGATGGAACTTTATCAATATCTATTAGATGAATACGGATACGATGAACCTATTCTTACTGAGCAACTAAAAGAGAAGCTCCAGCTGAATCCAAGTACACTCAGGCAGTATATCAAGCGCCTTTCTGACAAAGGGCTGCTTGCGAAAGTCCAGAACGGCATCTATTTCATCCCAAAAAAGAAACCGATGTTTGGCTCGGCTGTGCTTGATACAGACCAGATTGTGCGAAAGAAATTTATAGAGGATCGAGATCGTATTATCGGTTACAAGTCAGGTACCAATTTTGCCAATGCTTTGGGTCTGACTTCCCAAACAGCAGCGGTTGCGACCATCGTGACGAATAATGCATCCGCAGCCAAGCGGGAAGTGAGCGTCTACAAAAAAAGATTCATTATCCGAAAATCAAGAGCAAACGTGAATAAATCCAACTACAAGCTTCTTCAAGTGCTCGACCTGTTGAATAATTATGAGCAGTACAGTGAAAAACCGCTTGAAGTGGCAAAAGAGAAAATCCTGTCCTATCTAGAGGGCGTGTCGTTGAATGAACAGGAAGTGAAGGGATATCTCGATGCGTACCCGATAAAAACAAAACTGAGAGTATATGAATTGGGGTTATTAGATGCGATTGCACGAAGAGAACGAGTTGTTTAATGAGTTAGTCCGGTCGGCAGCTGCAGCGTATGGGCTGCAAAATTTCCAGATCGAAAAGGATTATTACGTATCGCTGCTTCTGAAGCAGCTGGTCTCTAACTTCCCTGGCATTGTATTTAAGGGTGGGACTTCCCTCTCAAAATGCTACGATGTCATCAAGCGCTTTTCAGAGGACTTGGATCTCAGCGTTCCTCTTGGGGAAAGCAACAAGCTGCCAAGAAGCGAAAAAAAGAAATTGAAGACAGCGATTGAATCAGTGATTGAGGACCTCGGCTTTGCATTACTCAATCCGGAAAAAATTCGATCAGGCCGAGAGTTCAATGAGTATGAAATTGGATATCGAAAAGAATTTGAAGGTGATAGCGAGATGTCCCCTCACATCCTGGTGGAAACGAACGTCGCTTACAGGCCATTCCCCTTCGAACAGCTTGAGGTAAGTAATTACATCACAAAGTTTGTCATAGCTGCAGAAGGAGACGAAGCAGAAAAAGAACAGTTTATGGACGAATATGAAATGAGACCTTTTGAGGCTAATGTGCAGACAATTGACCGGACGTTTCTTGATAAAATCTTTGCCATCTGTGATTATTATGAAAAAAAAGAAAGTACTCGCTATTCGAGACACCTGTATGATCTTCATATGATTGAGAGAAGTGGGTTTGTCGATCCAGAAGGATTGAAAATGCTGATTCCTGAAGTGATCGAGATTCGGAGGGATGGTCGGGACACGGCTTCCTGTCAGCTAGGCTATGAACTAAAAAAGACATTGAAGGAAATCATTCAGACGGATTTTTATAAGCAGGACTATAACCGAAACACAAAAACGTTCCTGGCAGAAGACGTGTCTTATGAAGAAACTATCGATAGCTTGAAAAAAATTAGTGACAGTAGCTTTTTACCAAATGTCATCAAAATATAAACGCCTAACCAGCTAACTGGTTGGGCGTTTTTGTAGAAACCATAAAAGCTCTGTTTTTTTAAAATTATCGAAAAAACTGGAGTTGCTTCTTCTTTACAATCTTCAGTGAATCATTCGGTTTCATTAATAGGTGGTTCTGCTTCCGATAATCCGGCAATATGTAACTTGGGTACCTAATCAGAACTCTCTTCTCTTCCATTTACACAAGATATTTTACGCTCTCTAAAATAAGTGTTATTGCCTTTAAAAGATGTAACCTTTGTTTCTAGTGACTTAATAAAGACAAAAAAGTCTGTTGACACTTCTTCATGCGGGTACATATTAAAAAATCTCTAGGTTGCCATTTCTGCTTATTATAATTTTTTATATCGACTATGTATTCCTAGTCTTAGACAGTTCCAGAAGCTTAACCTTCATTTATCTCTTTTGTTGCACTCCATTGTGCTTTAAAATGATTTTTAATTTCCTGTTTTAAAGTATTTAATTCTATCGGAATAATCATAGAAGCCTTATCTCCAATTGAATTGATAGAGCCACCTAGTAGAAATACCATTTTCTCGTCTATGATAATAAAGCGGTCATGATTTTTCTTACTAGCTTTCACCTCAATTTTGCCACGTTCTTTTTTAATTTTAGAATAAACAATACCTGCGTCTCCTAAAACTCTTTCCGTGATTAACTGTACTTGTATATCAGCGTTTAACTCACCAATTAGATGGTAGATAGTTTTATCAAAGTATGGATCAATGATTTGAATTTTCTTCTTTGCTTGTAACAGTATTTCTTTAATAAGACTATACGCTTTAAACGAATTATTAGACTCCCAAAAAATCGGTTGCAAACCCATGTCGGGATTTAACTTATTCCATAATTTATCAAATTGCTCCTTATCAAATGATTCCCATTTAGGATTTTTAAATCCTTTTTCAATCAATACCTTCTCACATGGCACACGTCCAACCCCGAATGAAACGTCAATGAAATAGATATGTGCAACGTGTTCAATTAAATCAAATCCATATCGTTTCAAGTATTCAGATTCGATTATAGCTATTACCTGCTCAGTTAGATTCATGATGCTATTATTGCCATAAGAATGCTTCATTAATAAATAAGGTTGTTCATTTAAAATGCCAAAACGAAATGTAACATATATATTTTTAATGCTTAATTCGTCTTCAATTACCATAGACTTTTCGCTAAATAGGCGTCGCCTCGATTCTGAACTAATGCCTTCTTTTAATTTATACAAATTGCTAAAGATATAATGTTTATTCCTCTTATCTAAATGGCAATGCGTCATAGCTCTTGATAAATAATCCAATCGTTGGATTAGTTCCGCTTTACTGAACTGCTCAATTAAATCGTCGCCGCCATTATATATATTATTTATAGCCATTACAATCTCTTCAAATTCTGCTTGAGTAATGCTTTCATACTTCTTCTGCTCTATTTTTTCAAAGAATGAATCAATATCGTAGGATTTAGTTTCATACGGATTAAACAATGCTACACACCTTTCGTAGAAATCTTTATTATTAGTTACTAAAATAACACGACAATGGAATTCCATACGTCTCTTTTAAGTAGGTATCTGTCGCCAAGATCAATTGCTTCATCGAATCCGTCATTTTGGAGATAGAAACACCTGGTTGCACTATTGAAATCTCTAAACTTGTTTCAAAGCCAGATTTAATCATCTTTTTTAACGTAAATAATGTTTCTAAATTTCCTTTTTCGAACCTTGTATCATCATAATCTTTTACTCTTGCTTTCTCCCTTTCAATCATCCTTTGAACTAGTACAATCGCATTATCACTCCACATAATGGATTTCTCTGTTTGTCCACACACTTCATATAAATCTGAAACGCGTCCTCCTGGCTGTAGTTCACTAGAATATTTACAATGATAAAAATGGAACTGGATTTTCCGATTTTCTTGATTCACTTTTATAGTTACTATATCCGCAATTTCCCCAGCTCCATCGTCATCAAATATTATATCTGATGAGGAGTCTACGATATTATGAATTGTAGCGTATTGGATAGAATCTTGTTTTCTATCCCTACCTTGAGATTCCGATTTGATATTTACGCCATACTTCCTCCAATCTATAACACATAATTTATCCCTTGATAAATCAATATTCCTTTTAGGCTTAATAACTGTCATAAGATTTTCTTGAATCACTACTACAGTTCCATCATCCTGCACAAAAGATATTTCAGGTGAATTTTCATACAAGTAATCCGTCATTACAATTGTTTTTTTACCTACAACTACTTTTAATTCATCGCCTTCAATTTGCTTGAAGTTATATCCACTAGCATGTATCTGCTGTTCAAAAATAAAAATACGTTCATTTAAAGCCATTTCAAATTTAAGATTACCGTTTACTAATTCGGGACTTCTAAGTTCCATCTCGAAGAAATGATATTCTCTATTTTCTTTTGATAATACTATTCTTTTATTTAAAGAATTATCCGTCTCAATGGTTTCAGGTAAAATGATTTTATATGGTACTCCTAACGGAAACTCTTTTATCTCTTCTAAAGTCAAAGAATTGTCTAAAATATTATTTGTACTAATAGTGTCATCTAAAACTTTTTCTCCAATATTTTTACACCATTTAGTCCAAAAATTTACTCTTTCTACCCATCTCATCCACACTTTTCCTTTATAGGAACAGCCAATACTAATTTTATTTCCATCCTTAAAACCATAACCAAACAGATTGGATTTAACAGATCCTGATGAGGTGGCTTCACTTATTCCAGTCTTTATGTCCGTGCCTGCAAACATTCTGAAGCTTATTCGTCCACTAGGTTGTTGTTTCAGTCCCAAAGTGCCTAACATTAATCTATTGATTCCATCTAAACTTCGATAAATTGAATCCCCCTTAACAGCCCAAGCATCTGGAAATACTTTTTCGATAAGTTTATTCCCTTTGCTGACATCAGAATCATTAAGATGAATTAAACCGCTTTCTTTATCAAAATATATTACATAAAATTCATAATCATACTGAATAATGTCTTTTTGATCCGACCAAACAACGTTATTTTCAACTTCTTCAATAAAAATATAAATATCGTCTACTTTATTAATAAATGCTTGAGTCCTAGTAGAATCTAACACTTCTTTCCAATTATCTAAATATATTTTTTTATTCCTATATCTAAACATTCGAGTACTAATTTTCATTTTTATCTGAGACAAATCAATTTCTTGTGCATGCCCTTTATCAAAATTACTAATAAACTCCCCTAACTTTACTTCTTCATTAATAGCATTAGATGAATGTAAAGTAAGCAATCTATTCCAATCAGAATCTTGTCTATACAACTCTTCAATTGATTCTTTTAAATCATCCATCGCCACATTTGTGACAAGCTTTGCATTCCCTAAATTTTTACTGCCAGTTCGTGCAAATCTTCCAATAAACTGAAGAGTAATCGGTAATGATTTGTATTTATCATGTATAGCTGCAATTTTGAGTGTCGGTATATCAATACCTTCTCCAAACATATCTACACAAACTACAATTTTTGCTATGCCCTCCTTTATCTTTTTCATAGAGAGTTCACGTTCAGCTTTCGGAATACCTGCATGAACTATTACAGGATTAAGGTTTATATATTTAGAATATATTTGTTCAAATAGCTCATCGGCTCGCTTACGTGTTTTAGTTCTAGCTAAAATTACATGTTCAAATCCTTTTTTAAAATCATCTTCTAAAAGACTAACTGCAATTTTAGCAATTTCTTCGTCTGATTTTTTTTCATCAAACTCTTGTATAGGATAAAAATCAATAGCTTTAAAATAACCTGCACTTTGTGCTAATCCTAATCCGTAATTGAAAATTATCTTACCATCAATCTTTTTCCCATCATTTCTAAATGGTGTTGCAGTAAATTGAAGAAGTTTCTTTTCCTTGAAATACTCTCTGACAACACTCCACTCAGGAGCCGCAATATGATGAGCTTCATCGAAAATTACGACATCTACTTTTTGAATTAATTTTTCCAAGATATCTGGTGGCATATTGTTAATCATTTTAGGCGTAGACACAATAATATTTGCTTCTATTATAGCTTTCAGTAATACGTCTTCTTTTTTTTCTTTTACTTTTGATTTATACATAAAAGTAGTTGGAAAAATGACTTTATCATTAATCATTTCTAATTTATCTAAAATCCCGAATTTACTTGCCCCATCAAATACTTGTTCCCTTAAAAGATTGGATGGCACTATGATCAAAGTTGATTCAATTCGCTCTGAAATAATTGTTGCATACATGGTTTCCGTTTTACCTGTACCAGTTGGTAAAACAATAGTGGCTGGAGAATTCGAAGTAGCCCAGTGCGCTCTAATAGCTGATAATGCTCCGAATTGTGGTAATCTTAGACCAACTTCATCATCATTTCTCTTAACCTTTTCACTATAAAACATTTTCCAACTTTGAATAATCTCTTGGTTATGAAATTTATTGCCTTTGTTATCAACTGTAAAGCTTAGTTTATTTCCACGATCTATTATTGATACTCTTTTCTTGTACATAGCAAAACACCTCTCATTCGATTTACATATACATATTTTAACATTTAAAAATTCAAATAATATACATCTATAAATTCAAATTTTTTTAACGTTCGTGAAGATGTGCTGTACAAACTAAAAAGACAAGAAACTCGAAAGTTTCTTGTCTGCCGATAATCTAATGATATGTAAACTAGTTAAACAGTTCATCTAAGCAATCAATTTATAAATAAACCTTTCTTTCAATCAGTTCACATTCATTAGCTTGAAATATTCGCTGCATGGGAACGTTATTTTGTCCGGTTGCGCCAATATAGTAAGTGGCGCCCATTTTTTTGAGAAGATGCAGTGAAAGTTTATGTAGATATTGACCCCAACCTTTGTTACGGAAAGATGGTATGAGTCCAAAATAAAACAGTCTGCCCTCATCAATAGTTCCCTGTTCAATTTGAGGCATTGTCACGCCTATTGGCTGATTTTCATAAAAAATAACCAGACAATTTTTTCTATAATCCGAGCCAAGTTCAGATTTCATCCCTTCAAATTCTTTTTCGACAGAAAGAGACGAAAAAGGAGTTGAAGCATTCAGCGAACCGACACTAGCCCCTGTCCAAGCCTTTATAAATACATCACTCGTTGTTTCTTCCAGTGATTTTATTTCAAGAGATGCTTTTATTTTCAGAACTTCGAAAGAAGCAAGTTCACGTTTGTAAAAGTATTGAGTTTCTTGTTTTTGATAACTGAACTCTTCAAGTAGACTCGTATATTGAGTATATCCAGCTTCTTTTTCATTAAGAACGATCGAAACAGAATGAATTTCCTTCTCTTCAATATATTCTTTCATTTCGTATAAGACCTCTTCAAAATGTTTTACAGAATCTATTTCTCCTACTTCTTCAATCACCAAGTAATTTGGTGTACCGTCAAGGATTTTTGCTCCCTTAGTAGTAAACATATATACACTCCCTACTATATTGAATTAAATTATTTATCGTGTAACGTTAGCAAAATGATACTTTCTTTTACTATATCCAAATTCTTCTTTAGTCGCCATTTATTTTCCAAGAACTTCACGTATAATAGGAATAATCAAACTTCTCGATAAATCTAAGTCCCCCAAAGATTTATCTTCAATCGGAAAGGAACTGCTGACATGACAACTAGTCCAATTTGATAAATCCCCTTTAGTAGAAATCATTTACTAATTGACTTCTTGGGGGAACTGAATAATGAAACTGAATCGAAATTTCAACTTATTGCTGACTGGGCAATCGCTTGCCAATATCGGCGATGTCTTGTACATTGTCAGCATCATTTACATGATTTTTGAATTGACCGGATCAGCCACCGCGGCTGCTTTCGTACCGTTTACCATCACCAGTTCGATGTTCATCTCGAACACCTTAACACCTTTGTTGATGCAACGCTTCAACCTGAAATGGCTGTTGGCAGGTTCGCAGATGGGCAAAACGGTGTTGCTAATCGTTCTGGCATTCTTTCTACCGCAACTCTCGCTGGCCAATTTTTACGGACTGTTTCTGGTTATCAGCTTAGTCGCCTTACTGGATGGCTGTGCTAATCCCGTAACCCAATCGCTCATTCCGAATTATGTGAAGAGTGAACAGCTGCTAAAAGCGAATGGCCTTACGGAAACTGTTACCCAACTGATCCAGACTGCCATGTGGTTTGTTGGTAGTTCCTTGTTGATTTGGCTCTCTGCAACTGAATTGGTCTGGTTAACAGCTGGCTTGTTTTTGGGCTCGAGTCTACTATTGAGCTTTTTGGAGACGATCGACTTTACGCCATCGAAGGAGCAAGAAAAGTGGAAACAAATCAGCCAAGGCTGGCAAACGGTCTCCACTTCACCTGTACTCAAGCGAATTGTCTGGATGGATGTCATGGAGACGATAGCTGGAACGGTGTGGATTGCGGCAATTCTCTATGTTTTTGTCAGTGATGCTTTATTGGCAGATGAAAAATGGTGGGGGTTCATCAATGGCGCATTTTTCCTAGGATTGATCGCTGGCAGCTTGTTCTGTCTACGGTTTTCGAATTGGATCGAACAGAAGCTCAGCCAGTTTATTTTTCTTGGTGCCATCTCCAGCAGCTTGGTCACCATCTTCTTTGGATTGACCAGCCTTCCGATGCTCGCGCTGTTTTTTTCCTTTTTGGTTGGGGTTTTTGGTCAGATTAAAAATATTCCGCAACAGACGGTGGTTCAGACAAGTGTTCCCAAAGCACAATTGCCAACCGTATTTACTACACTCGGCGCAATTGGTACCGGAACCTTTGGGATTGCTTCCCTTTTGATGGGTGTTCTGGCAGACGCATTTGGCATTCGCGGGGTATTCATCTTGTCTGGAATCTTATTGAGCATCGTCAGTTTGATTGCTTATAAAGGCAGATTCTTACTATGGCGAACAGTATAATCTTTTAGTAGAAGAAGGAGACATTCGGCTATATTCCGAATATCTCCTTCTTTTTAACTTGTCACTTTTTCATGAACATACTTCCGATAAAGCTGCGATATGTAAACCTACATTTTTTGAGATTCAAGTTCTAAAACCTTACAGAACAGCATTCTGAATGTATCATTTTTTCTAATGAAATTAGTTCGGAATGATTCTCTAGGGAAGCCAGTAGAATCAAGGAAGTGAATGTAACTTAATTAGTATTAAGTTACATTCACAACCTGAAAAGTACCTTGAGGCGTTCCAAAGTAATAACTGCAGTAACTTTTTTTCAATAACCTCATCACTTTTTAAACTTTTTAATTTTTCTTCCATTTTTCTAACTATTACTTAGTATTTCTATATAAGATTTATTAAATATACAGTCTTTAAAAATAAAAAATCAGTGTAATACGTCTAAAGAGAAAACGTTATTTTTCTCAAAATCGACTACTATTTCTTGAGGTAAACGTAGTTTCAATTGGTCTTTATTTGCCCATTCATAGTCAACGTGTTCCTCAGATAAAAGAACCTCTCGATTACTGCTGCTACATAAATAGGTTAGAATAACAACTTGTCTTGTAAGATCAGTTTTGAATGTTGTGGCATATAATAGTTTCTCAACTACGACATCTAAATCTACCTCTTCTTTAATCTCCCGTAAAAGCGAGCCTTCTAAAGCTTCTCCAAATTCCAGCTTGCCTCCCGCACATTCCCAAGTTCCACCCCCGACTTCATCGTCTTTTATTCTTTGGACGATCAGAACTTCCCCATCATTCACAATTACACCTTTTAATGCGACAACTATTTTAAAGGAATTTGACATTCGAAGGACCCCTTATTTTTAATAATCAAAGAGAATGAGTACTCAGTGAAGTGAGTCTTTTCTGCTTTGTTTCCCTACCACTTCTTGCCACCAAATTTTTCGTTAGAACCCTTCTTACAGCACCTTTAAATCATTGATTTGAATCTAAATACTATATTGAGAGGTTTAGAAAATTACTTTTTTCTAAAACCTAGCAATAGCAATTATATGAATGTAACATAATTGCTATTAAGTTACATTCAAATTCGTTATTTTTATATAGTTTGAAGAATATTAAAAAATTGTATTTCAAGGAATTTATGAGTTTGAATCATCAAATACAGCATATACTTTATATTTATTTTCCGCATTTTCATCGTTGGTATATACTCTGCAGTTTTCGATGGTAGCTAATCTAAAAGCTAGAGCATAAGCTATTTTATAGTCAGGAGTACTATAACTATCATAAAGCCTTCCGTACATTTCATTTGCAATTGAATCAGCCCATACATCAGCTTCACGCATCGTATCGAATATGATTTCCTCTTCTTTGCATCGACTCATCGCATTTTCATCTCCAGTATGAAAATTTATTTTACCGCGTGCCTTTCTGCTTGATCTGAAATTACTTTGCAACATTTTTTTTGGTATATAAATCTTTATAGCTAACGACCAGAAGAATGAAAACAAATACCAGAATCATGAAACTTCTAGCATTGAATCCATCAGTCGCGGAAGTTTCATCAAGTATAATGCATACCGTTATAGCTAGCATGCTGATGATACTAAAGAGAATAAATAACGGCTTGTTTGTTGAGAAATATTCTTGCTTTACTTCACTTACTAAATAAACGAGTGCGAAGATAAGTGAAGCAATGCGAGTTAAAAATAAAAATTCATACTGAAGAAAAAACGTTGCAACTAAAAAGCCGATTAATGCCAAAATCACGATGATAGAACTTATATTTTTTTTCATCACAAACTCCCTATATTTCATTCTTAACTAAATAATATTTTTTAATACTTTAACCAAGTTTGAATGCAGCTTAATTCACATTAAGTTACATTCAAATCTCTAAGAACAAAATTCTAAATCCTTTATTAATTTAGTTATCAAACACCGTAATTAGAGAGCATCATTAGCTGATTTCTCTGTATTTTGCTTTCGAACTTGATATCCTACTACAATCCCAAGGATCAAATAAATTAGTCCAGTGGTATCCCAATCATTTGTAAAGAAACTAATTACAAACCAAGCTGCCAGTGCCCCTAATATTGCTAAAAATAAACCTTTCATTTCATCGCCCCATTCGAATATTCCGTCTCTTCTATTACTTTTTAAATTTAACATAAATTTTATTCAAATATTTGGAATTTTTATTTCGAGAAATAAAAACCTTTAGGGGAAGTGAATGTAACTTAACTGCACTTAAGTTACATTCGGTTCCGTTAATCTCAAAGGTGAAAATCGATGTGTACGAGCGAAAAAAGATCATCAATGCAGATGATCTTTTTCTTTTCCCTAATTTTACCATGAAATCACTGTTCTACTTCATAATCATCTAGTAACGAAAAGTAAATTAAATACATGATTACAAAAGAGATAAGTGATCCAACCAGTGATAAGTCAATTCTTGAGAAAAAATTATCGAGTAATATTTTAAATAGATATGCAGCAATAACTGTTTGGATTCCATAATTTAAAAGCATATTACCTCTTGATATAGCTAATTTCTTCTTCTTTTTATAAATTATTACTTTAGATACTAAATCTAAAATAAGTGTAATAACGTACATGACGAAAATTAAAAAAGTGAAATACGTTATATTTCCCATGAAGCTATCGCCAGTGGTGACATTAATTAAATTTAATTCCTCCAACACCTCATATAAACCGTAGATGGCAAAAAAGGGCAACACTACAAAGCCTGCTGTTATAAGTAAAATTACAACTACAACAGTAGTTACAGCTAGTATCCCTATCTTATCCCTGTTTTTACTTTTGAACTTTGACAAAAAATTCCTCCTGTTTTTCTAAATACAGCTTTTTATCTCTTCCAAATTCGTTTCTAAAAGCTTCGAACATCTTTTCTAGAGTGAACACCGTATCAGGCTCGCTTTCTTGCTTCTGTGAGGACAATTCTAACGATTCCAACGCGTTATCTTCTTAATCACCAACAAAATATAACATTTGACCAGAAATAGCATAAAAAAGTGGATCTTGTATTGTCGCTTCATACTCAATTAAAATATGAACCTTAAATTTTTCTTTGACCGAAATTTTCCAACTAGCTATTTCCTTATCATTCTCATAAAACTTTACACAATCAAGGATTTCTTTTTTTGTTGTTATATGTATATCATTTCCGTTTATTTCGTAAATGGGACTAATAATATCGATTCCTTTTTGTCTGGCAATTAGTTTTACTTCATTATATTGACCACCCAAAATGAAAATTGGTAGTCCGAACGCTTCATTATGTAGTTTTTTTTATGTGCCTCTATAATCTTCTCGCCATTTTCATTAAATGCTCGATGATTGGAAAGGAATTTATTTTCGCCAACCCACATATCGAATAGCCTGTGAAATATAGTTTTAAAATGTCTTTCTATATATCCAAAGTTAACGTTTTCTACATCAGAAATGTTAATCCGAGCAGTACTAGATTTCATATATGGTCCTTGATAGGTATAAGACCTCACTTTAAATCCCCCAACGTTGAATTACTGATTTTATAAATTTTCACCAATTACTTAGTAACTTGCTTTATCGAAATTCTTCGTCTCTCTCGAATATTGCACGTTTACAAATTTAAGAGTTATCATTTTGCAGCCATGCTCAAATAAAGTCGTATTAGCATAAATCCAAAAAACTCTAACTGATGAAGGAATACTTAACTTCAGTAGCTATTGAATTAATATTAACATTAATTTCCACTATTTCAAAAGAGGCTTGACTGAGGTTATCTCGAAGTAAAACCGTTCGTAAAAGTACACTTTTACGAACGCTTTGAAAACAGCTAAAAAAGGTCGAAAATAGCGTTCGTAAACGTATCAAAATACTTTACGAACGTTCGCGTATTTGCATACACTTTTACGAACACTTTTCAGGTATAATGAGAAGAAAGAATCGTTTTTAGAGGTGAATTATGGAACATCGAAAATTTGGTTACATACGCGTCAGCAGCAAAGATCAAAACGAAGGCCGTCAATTGGAAGCCATGCGGAAAATGGGCATCAATGAACGGGACATTTATTTGGACAAGCAAAGTGGGAAGAATTTTGAACGCGTAAACTATCAATTACTGAAACGGGTTATTCGAAAAGGAGATATTTTATATATCCACTCGCTAGATCGGTTTGGCCGGAACAAAGAAGAGATTCTCCAGGAGTGGAATGACCTGACGAAAAATATTGAAGCGGATATTGTAGTGCTGGATATGCCGTTACTCGATACGACGCAATACAAAGACAGCATGGGGACATTTATTGCGGATTTGGTTTTGCAGATTCTTTCATGGATGGCAGAAGAGGAACGGGAACGCATCCGGAAACGGCAGCGAGAAGGAATCGATTTGGCGCTGCAAAATGGTATTCGTTTTGGTAGGTCCCCAGTTCTTGCTTCAGAGGAATTTAAAGTGGTATATAGAAAATGGAAAGCTGGAGAACTAACTGCAGTTGAAGCGATGAAAGAATTAAAAATTAAGAAAACGACTTTCTATAAATTGGTGAGGAATTTTGAATCTGAAGTAAAATAATGCTTTTCAATTAAGTGTATATTATATAGAAGGAACTCAAAAAAAAAGAGGCTTTCAGTAAATCGTGAACTGAACCCCGAATGGGTCACTTTATTAAAGTGTCTACCATTTGGGGTTCAGTTCAGTACGATTCTAAATAACCTCTATATTTCTAATTATAGTTATTTATATTTAAACTTTACTCAAACTCTATATCTTCATTTACTTTTTGGTTAATATCAAGTTTAACTTGAATATCAATTTCGTTGACGATCCACCCATTTAAATAACAATTTTTTATAAATTCGTCAATTCTATTTACACCATTAATTTCTTTGATAGTTACTACCACACCAAAACGGAGGCCTACCCCATCCTCAGGATCCAATCTATTGCTTGTTTTAACTTCCATACCCCAGTTTTTAGTATCATAAGATTTTTTAGCCCCCATACGATCTTTAGGTTTTTCAGCAATGTATTTCACGTTATCCCATTTTCTGAAATTTGATCTAGCTTCAGATTCTAATAGAAAATAATTTTCTCTGTTTAAGTCTTCCTCTTGATTCTGCTTATCGCCTTTAATGTCATATATTTTTCCATCATTTTTGATTCTCCCAAAATGAATGTTCAACTCAGTATTTGTATAATCAACCCCTTGAGACCTATCACATACAGGAAAATAGCACATAGTTGCCCTTGCAATATATGGATATTTATCATCTTGTAAGGGAACTGGAAAACTATAGCTGTATGTGTTCCATTTTTCACTTATGTCAGTTACTAAAAACTTAATCTCATCGTCTTTTGTTCTAATAATGTCATTTATACTGATGGGCGCAATCCCATGCCCATACAAGGAAATTTCTTCTGGAGTAGGTTTATCTCTCCAACCTTTTGCAGCGTCAATAATCATTGCTTTAGCAATTTCTCTATTTAACGCCAGAACGTCAATAAGATAAGATAATTTTCGAGCAATCCAAGGAGCCGCAAAAGAAGTACCTGCAACATTTGCTTCACCTAAAGGTTCGCAAACTTTAATATACTTTTCACTGCTTCCACCATAATAGCTAATATCTGGCTTTGCAAAGAATGATAAAGCTATACCTCTTCTTGCATATTTTGTAGATAGACCATTTTTAGATACAGAATTTACTACCATACTGTTAATTGAATCTGCGGGAGAACCTATTCTCTCTATATCTGCATTTGGTTTGTTCGTGCCAGCTATAACAAAAATAACATCATAATTATATTGAATTTGATCTAAAGCTGCTGCCTCTGCCGAAATAAAATTATCATTAATTTCTTGATTACTACCTAGCGAAATATTCCAAACTTTAATGTCCTTATTACTCATTACAATTTCTTTTATCTGTTTTGTAATTGTGAACGAGGAGAAATTTCTCCCTGCAGCAACCCCAAAATGTCGTACTTTAAATCTGCCGCAACCATCATCTAGCCAAGGATTTAATCGTGGACCATCTACAATAATAGAAGATACAGCCGTACCATGGTTATAATCTTTCTTTTCTTTCCGAATATTATCATCAACCATATCATGATATTCTACCCATTTACTGAAATAGACTCGTTTATCAAATAAAGTATCAATTACTCCTATTGTTGGTTCTATATCAGGATCTGGAATATCCACTGTATCTAGCTGATAGTCTTCAATAAAATCATCAGGAGACAATTCTGACAGATCTTCTGTTGCCATTGATACAAGATAAGGTGCTTTCTTATATAAAAGTTTTAACTCATCTTCATTCAAAAAGACAGTTTGATCGTTCAAGACTCTAGCTGATAAAATATCAATTCCTAACCTACTTAACAATTCTTTAGTATCAACATTAGTATCATACAGTGTAACTATACCTTCTTTAATCTGATCTGAAGATATATCTATTTCAAAATTATCAATATAGGAAACATCTGCTATTATCTGTTTAAATAACGATTTACTCAGCTTATAATTACCAAGGGAAATACTATTCATTTTTTTATTATTCTCAAAGGCAACTTTGTCTATACTTCCTTTAAATACAGCGTCTAGAATAGTGCTTGCATCTTGAAGAAAACTAATGCTCTTTTCTAAATCATCCTCTTTAATGAAGTAGGTTATAATATGTTTAGTTTTGCTCTCATTAAATTTTGCACCAACGATTGCAAGGTTAGATTTTTTTCCCTCAAAGAGCCCCGCGATTCTATTACTTTTTGCTACAATTTTATTGTAGTGAACACTGATTAATACTCCATCAAAAGGTCTTTTTTCATCCGACCAAAATTTAATGATTTTCGCTATTTTTGCTTGTAATTCAAATAGTTTTTCACTAGTAACTAATTCCTTGCTGTTCATACTAGCCCCGCCACCATTACCTTTCTTAGCGGCCTGGACAAATCTTTTACCTCTCAGCTCCAATACATTATTAGGCATTAGTTATCTCCTTCGTTTAATTTTCTTGACACTGTACTCTTTGATTCTCCTGTTAGTTTCTCTATTTCTCTTATTGTGATTCCCTGCGCATATAGTTCTTTGATGCTTTTTTGTTCAAGATTTCCAATAAGGTTATTGTACAACCTTTTCAAATAATCATAACTGTCATTCACATCACTAAAGGCCAGAGATGTCTTAATTACGTTTTTCAGCTCTCCTGGATATGGTAATTCATCTGAAATTCTTAATATTTTTTTGAACAATCTTACATCTTTTGAGATACCCTTAAAATTTTTCACGAACGCTGAAAAGTAAAATTCAGCAACTTCAATTAAGTCCTCTTTATCATATCTGTTAAAATTAATCACAGCATCAAAACGTCTGGACAGAGCTTTATCAAAGTTTTTGTATAAATTTGTTGTGGCAATTAATACAATCTCTTTATTTAAATCTGTTAATCTGTCTAATTCTCTCAATATTGATGACGTAACGCGCCCCATTTCGCGTACATCATTACTGTTAACCCTATCTAATGCAATAACGTCTATTTCATCAAACAAAATAACAGCTTTTTCTGGGTAAGGTATTTTATTTATTTCACTAAACACACTGGCAATATTCTTATTTGTCTGGCCTAGCTTACTATCAATCAAATTATCAAAATCTATATAATATAAAGATCTATTAAGTAATCTAGCAACATGTTTAGCAGCCTCTGTCTTACCACTCCCCGGTAAACCTTCAAATAAAAATTTGTTAATCCCAATATTATGATTAACAGCATTGATAATACCTTTTATATCATCGGTTATCTCGAAAGGCAGATTTAATGGAGCAACATTTTTTACATCCAGTGATTTTAAGAATTCGCTCTCAAAATCACTAGCTTGTGGAGAATACAAATTAGATTCTGTAATCAACCCCATTATATACTCTGCTAATTGATAGTCTCCGATACTATCGAAACTTCTCGCAATTTCTATAGCTTCATTCCTAAAGCTATTTTCATTTCTTTCCACGTGATATTTAATCAAGTTTATTACATTTTGCTTTTTCAAAAATATCTACCTCCCATTTCTGGCGTATTTATTGTACCACGAAATGGGACAAAAATTGTGTTTTTGGGACTTTATTTGAATTTTTTAATATTAATTGTTAATACCATTCATACTGTCTAAAAGTAAACAGTATTGTTTGTACAGGAATGGACGAATTCCGGAAGAAGGATGATAAATTTTCTTCATGATCGATTAAATGTGGTTGAATGCTGTTTTTGGCAAGTAAAAAATGCAGTGAATGGCAGTTAAAAATGTCGCTTGCCAATGCACCTTTTTCTACTTGTTCAATTTTGCAGTAAAGACTCTTTCATCCGATGACTCGGTCCTTTAAATACGACCAGATGGGAATGGTGAATCAATCGATCAATCACAGCTTCAGTAAGAATGGGGTCACCGAAAACATGGTTCCACTCCCCAAACCGTAGGTTTGTAGTGATAATCAGGCTATTTCTTTCATAACACAGACTGATAACTTGGAAGAGAAGTTCGGCTCCTTGTTTATGCAAAGGGATGAAGCCCAGTTCGTCTAAGATCAGTAAATCCAGTTTTTCAAGCTGCTTATGGAATCGACCAATTGTCCCTTTTTCGTGGGCATCTAGGAGCCGATTGACCAAGTTTGCTACCGTAAAGAACTTGATATTTTTAGCGGATGACTGAATGGCATTCAGTCCAATCACTGTAGAAAGAAAGGTCTTCCCAGTGCCCACGCCTCCGTAAAATATCAGATTTTCTTTCTTCGATAGGAATTCTCCCTCTAAAAAATAGTTTCTCGTTAGTCCCTGGGTATAATCAATTTCATCCCATATGAAAGGTACCGATGGGACTTCTGGAAGCTGTGATTGACTAAGTAGGAGATTCGTTTTTCGTTCCTCTCGCTGCTGAATTTCTTGTTCCATCAGCTTGAGTAAGAACTCTTCATTCGAAGTAGCTTCTACCTCATGGTAATGCTGGCGAATCCAGCTCAACTTTAATCTCTTCGCATATTCCTCAATCAGTGGTCCCATTAAGAAGCACCTCCTTTGTCAAAGAGCTGATCGTAATTACTTGCGCCTCTTACAATTGCCGGCATGACAGGAACTGAACCTTTACGAATCTCAATTTCTTTCCGCACGCCTCGCCCATTGATCAGTTGATAAAAGACCTGCTTAATTGAGTCAACCGAAGGATGGCCATATTCAGATGCGAGGGAAAGTGCTTCTGTCGCAATGGAGAAATCATGCTCTTTTAACAACACCGATAGAAGCCGCAAGGCTTGTTGCTTTTCAGGGACTGTACAAGCTTCCAAGTATTGTTGCCAATTTTGCGGGAGCTGTTCATAGAAGTCGGTATACTTGATTGCCATTGGCCGTTTGGCCATTAAGTTTAAGTAAGGCTGCCATTCCATTGATTTTTTCTGGTCTCCGTAAATGCGTACATGGCTAATGATTAATTCTTTCTCCGGCGTCATGATGTCGATGCGGTTGTAGGAAATCTTGGCCAACACCTTGCCTTTCGCAAAGCGCGGGGAAGTGGAATAAAGGCGATTATCCACTTTTAGGTAGCCGTACTTATCGGGCTTTCCTGACTCATACCGCACACATTCAAAGACTTTTTCCGGCAGTTGGAACAGCGCTTCTTGGTCTTTCAGATAAAGTGCCGAAAGCTGTTCTTCCTTCACGTAATGCTTTCGGTCGCGATCTTCTTCGGCTAATTGCCAAAACGTACGATTCAGGCTTTCCAAATCGCTAAATGGCAATTCTGGCAATAAGAAATTGTTCCGCACGTACTTGACCATAGCTTCTACATGTCCCTTTTCATTGCCACTCGCTGGATTACAGAATTCTGGGGTGAATCCATAATGGAAGACAAAGCGCTGAAATTCATCCGTTAAGACTCTTTCACCATGAGGCAAGATTTTCTTTACCGCTGGCGTCAAATTATCAAAACGGATGGCCTTCGGGACACCGCCTATGTAATGGAAGATTCTTTTCAGCCCTTCCAGGAAACACTCTCGATTCTGGGATCGGAACACTTGAAAATAAAAGGTATTGCTATAGGGAAATGAAAGAACGAGATAGGGAAGATCGATGACCTCGCCATTATGTATGAAGGGCGCTTCCCCAAAGTCCACTTGTGCTGTTCCTGGCTTAGCCTCCAACGGCAACGCCGATTCGGCAGCTTCCCCTAGCTCTTTTTTACGCCGGCTTACATAATCACGTACCGCACGGTACGATCCTTGAAAATTATGTTCCTTGACCAGTTGATCAAACATTCGCTTGGCAGTGCGTTGGAATTTCTTCTTTTTCTTTGAGTCGTCCAACAGCCACTGATCGATAATCGGTTTCGCAGCCCCCATCACTCTAGCTTTGCGACGCTGTATTTGCTTTGGTTCGTTCCAGTCTTCTTTATCTGCATATTTCTTAATCGTTCGGAAATCTAGTCCCATCTGATTCGCCACTTCCGAATATGTGCGCCTTTTCAGATTTACTTCTTGTCTGATATAATTTACGTCAGTCACTGTTAACACTCCTTATACCTCCCTGTAATTGTTAGCCCAATCACAGAGAGTTTAAATGTATGGGATGCTGTTGACAAGTGACTTTTTTTGTTCAAATAGCCTCCAGTGAGGCTACATAAATTAACTGCCAAAGACTACATTTTTAGAATGCCATAAACATTGAATGCAAAATTGAACTACCAGTAGTCGAATTTGCATTATAGAAATAAGCAAAATAAGGAGGAACTTAATTTAACATTGAATCTAAATAAACCAGTAACCTTTGAAAAGGCCCTGGTTTTTAGAAATATAAATTTCACTGACAGACACTGCCGACAAATTAAAGCTACGCAAACTACTTATAAAACAAGAAAAATTAATAAAACATAGAGAGCATAAAACCTGGTAAGGTTCTGCGTATTATGGGTAACTCATATTTCGCCTATATTAATACCTTTATTATTTAAGGTATACTCGATCTACACGACCATTGTTCTAGACTAATAAATACATTAGGAGATGTCATATATGCACTTAAGAGAATTAAGGAACATAAAATTCTATAATCTTATTGTAACTTCCGATGATACAGCATGGGAAGTTGATAAATATGAAATGGATAAAAGTAGATTTTTAGAATATACAAATCCTGATATTAGAGCTAAGTATATTCATTTAAATGATAAAGCTTTAGAAGACATTTCAAAATTTCCTTGCTTATTTTTGTACGAGCTAGATAGAAAAAATTATGGGTATATTGGATATATTACTAAAATAAAAGAAAGAACAAAAAAGATTGGATTTAAATTTGAAAAGATTACAAGTATTCCAATAGATGATGTAATTAAATTAGCATTTGAACTTGATATTGATTCAAATTCAAAATATATAACGGAATTAAATCGTACCCATTGGGCAATAAAAGAGGTAAATTTACTTCAAGAATTAGAGGAATATAACAATGATTTAGTGCCTGCCTCACCCAAAATTAAAGTGTTTATCTCTTATAGCTGGGGTTCTATTGAAACTCGAGAAAAAGTACAAAACTTAGTTGAACAACTTGAATCAGATGATATTGATGTAATTTATGACAAAAAATCATTACATCTTGGAAACGATATAACTTTCTTTATGGAAAAGCTATCGAATGACCCTACTATAAAAAAGTTTTAGTAATTTGTGATGAAAGCTACACACAAAAAGCCAATCTTAGAAGAAGTGGAGTAGGAACGGAAACGGAAATAATTATTCCTGAAGTTTATAGCAAACCTCTTCAAAATAAAATTATACCTGTATTTTTTGAAAAAAATGAATATAACGAGATAGTTGCTCCTACATTTTTAAAAAATAGATTTGGAGTAGATTTTACTTTAGGGAATGAAAAAAATGATTATCCTATATTACTTGAAAATATTCGTTTATAGTATATTGCTTGCAAGCAACTTTTTATGAAATCAGCTTTCTACTAAGTTATTAGAAATTTTAGCTAAATAGTAAGCATACTTAAAAGCGTGCAGCGTGTATTTATCACGCTGCATTCCTTTCAAAGTCCGAATCGTCTTGCAATGACTTTAAATCCTTCTACCATACAGAGAACCGACTAGTATTCAAGGTGAAATAAATGCACATATTATATGAGTTTAGATACTCCTCTGTTTCCCATAATTAAATTGTACACTTATAATAAGCCTTCGAATTAAGGAGTGGAACAGTGAACGATTTTTATAGAGCATTAAGCTATGTGAATGAACTAATTTACAAACCAACTAATTTAATTTTGAAATCGGTTCAAGAAGAAAAACAAAACGCTAAGTATGGTGCAGGTATATTTCAATTATCTTCTAAAACAGTTCGATTCAGAGTAGCGAATATTACACCTACGAAAACAGGACAATTTGTTGCATTTTGGGAGAAAGATGAAGACACTAATAATCAGCCCTATTCATATGCGGAAGCACCAGATTTATTAGTTATAACTACATTTAAAAGTGATAGTGAGTTTGGGCAATTTGTTTTCCCAAAAGAAGTTCTTTTCACTCAAAATATTCTTAAATCCAATTCAACAAAAGGAAAAATGGCAATAAGAGTATATCCAAGTTGGGATATTCCGACCAGCAAGCAAGCAGTGAAAACACAAGAATGGCAGTTGCCTTACTTTGTTGATCTAAGTACTCCGGATAACGTATCCAAAGAAAAAATAACAGAACTGTATGCTTTTTGATTCTCTAAAACATTGCTCTACGTTTACATGAATTTAGTGAAATCAAATGCATGTTGGAAGCAAAAATGACGTTAATATCGACAATCCTCTATTATTGTACCTTAAGCGTAAATAGAGCCAGTTGGAAATTGAGCAGAATACTCATTCATAATGGCGAACTAAACAAATTGTATAAACTCATGATTTGAAAATCTATATACTACGTTCAAAACACCGGAAATGCTATATGAAAAATGACCATCGATCAATATTGAGCGATGGTCATTTTTCATGTTATTAGCTGATTTTCTTATAGCTGAGTCTAACCCTAGAATCACTAAAGTTATGTCACATCCAGTTAGTTGATAATTTTGTTTGTTATATCTAATTTCTTTAAATTCGTTCTGTTTGCTGAAACCTTAGATAATAGGCACTGCATAGACAATAAAACGGTCAGATGCAGCACCGAATAGTTGAAACGGATAACAGGTTACCAAAACCAGCTCTTCCTTATTTCTTGATTGGATAATGGATGTATCAGTACCTTTCACTACATCTGTTCCAATCACTCTATATTCGTACGTTCCATATGGCATAGTAATTTTAATCAAATCATCTTCTTCAATGCCCTCCAAAGGCTCAAAAACGGTGTCTCGATGCCCGGCTAATAAAATTTGATCGTTCTGTCCAGGAAGCTTGGTAGACGGCATATGACCTACCCCCTTACGTAGTGACCCTTCATCTGTTCCAGAAATGATTGGTGCCTCAATCTTAACGGAGTCAATTTCAATTACACCAGCATTGTCCCCTACCTCCATCTGAAAATCTGGAAGAAGATCGGCTTCCTCTTCTCCTTTTTCTGAGCCTTCTACGGACTTCTGCTTTCCAGCAGTTAATTCTTTATTTTCTTCAATCATCTGCTTTGCAGCGATGAGTTCTTTGTCGACCTCCGCACTGCCTTGAACTAATTCATACACGGCATAACTAACAACTAAGAAGCCCATTAATAAAAAGCCAATACCTGCTCGCTTCATTGCCCTCACTCCTAAAATAAAGGCCCTCTTTAATCAAGAGAAAAAAGAGGGCCTCCTTATTACATTATTTCCAGTGTCTTACGACGTTTGTTCCACACTAGCAACATGATCACTCCGATAATCATCATGAGTCCGCCAATAATCATTATATTGAACGTATTCGTTGCTGTTTGTGGCAATTTATCTTGAACCGGTTGATCTGGCTCAGGGTGGTCGGGTTGTGGTTGTGGCTCTGTTGGTACTGGATTAGACATAATTTTTTCATACACATAGGTCACAGTTTGTGAGTCTTCTGTGAATGTACCGTCTGCGTTCTCTGGCTGCTCGACAAGCTTGTACCCTTCAATCTCTTTCGGGTTGGATGTATAGTCACTTCCTACTTCACCTGTTAGCTTTTCAGAATCTGCGATCGGGTTCCCGTCTTGGTCAACGTGAATGATTTTCACTTCGCCTGACGTTGGCGTATCTTTGATTTTTTCATACACATAGGTCACGGTTTGTGAGTCTTCTGTGAATGTACCGTCTGCGTTCTCTGGCTGCTCGACAAGCTTGTACCCTTCAATCTCTTTCGGGTTGGATGTATAGTCACTTCCTACTTCACCTGTTAGCTTTTCAGAATCTGCGATCGGGTTTCCGTCTTGGTCAACGTGAATGATTTTCACTTCGCCTGACATTGGCGTATCTTTGATTTTTTCATACACATAGGTCACGGTTTGTGAGTCTTCTGTGAATGTACCGTCTGCGTTCTCTGGCTGCTCGACAAGTTTGTATCCTTCAATTTCTTTCGGGTTGGATGTGTAGTCACTTCCTACTTCACCTGTTAGCTTTTCAGAATCTGCGATCGGGTTTCCGTCTTGGTCAACGTGAATGATTTTCACTTCGCCTGACATTGGCGTATCTTTGATTTTTTCATACACATAGGTCACGGTTTGTGAGTCCTCTGTGAATGTACCGTCTGCGTTCTCTGGCTGCTCGACAAGTTTGTATCCTTCAATTTCTTTCGGGTTGGATGTGTAGTCACTTCCTACTTCACCTGTTAGCTTTTCAGAGTCTGCGATCGGGTTTCCATCTTGATCGACATGTTGAATTGTTACTTCTCCCATTTCCACAGGTACTTCTGTCGAACTGTAAACATAAACCACTGTCTGCGGTGCTTCTTTAAACGTTCCATTTGCATTGTCAGGTGTAATAACAAGCTCGTAGCCATCGATCGTGGCAGGAGATGTACTGTAAGCCTCGCCAATCACGCCTGACATCATTTGTGGGCCAGCTAATGGATTACCATCCTCATCAACAAATATAACGTTTACGATGCCACTCTGTGGTTCTACAGCGATCTTCGAATATACGTAAGTGATTGTTTGAGTATCTGTAGTATAGATTCCTGAGGCATTTTCAGGAGTCACAATCAGCTCATATCCTTCAATTGCAGCAGGATCAGTACTATAAGCTGCACCTACCACTCCTGTATATGCCTGTGAATCTGTCAAAGCATTACCGGCCTCATCGACAAATTGAACCACAATCGCTCCTTGTGTCTCAACCGGCTCTTCCGGAATTAGTGCATAAACATAAGTAACAACCTGTGTTCCTTCTGTAAATACCCCTGTTGCATTTTCTGGTGTTGCAATTAATTCGTATCCTTCAATTTGAACTGGTTGAGTTGAATATGGCGAATTGACTTCACCTGTTAACGAATCGCGTGTTACCAGCGACTCTCCCTGTTCATTAACATATTCAACAAGTACGGTTCCAGTAGGTACTTCTGTTTCAACAGGTGCATAGACATACGTAACAATCTGTTGTTCACCTGTAAACGAACCAGCTGCATTTCCTGGTGTTTGAACTAATTCGTAACCAGCGATTGTTGCTGCCTCCGTAGTGTACGGTGAACCAATTGCTCCTGTCACAGTCTCAGCTGCTAACAACTCATTGCCTTCTTCATCTACATGTACGACAACAATTGTACCCATCGGGTCAGCTTTCTTGACGTATACATATGTTACGGTTTGAGGCTCATCCCCAAACACGCCCTCTGCATTGGAAGGTACTTCAACTAAATCATATCCTTCAATTTCTAGTGGTGCTGTTGTATAACCGGAACCAATTAGACCTGAATCCGTCATCGGATCTGCAAGCGGAGTTCCCTCTGTATCCACATATTCAACGACAATAACGCCTTCTACTTCTGGAACTTCTGCAGGACCATAAACGTATGTTACTGTCTGGGTCTCATTTGTAAATTGACCAGATGCATTATCCGGGGTAGTTATTAACACATACCCCTCGAATTCTTTCATCTCTGTAGTGTAGTCTATCCCAACCTCTCCGGATAGTAGCTCCGGTTCAGTTAAGGCATTTCCTTTTTCATCTACATGATTGACCACTACTGTCCCAGTTTCGATAGGTGTCTGCACCGGCTGATAGACGTAAGTTACGGTTTGAGGGGCCTCTGTGAATTCGCCTGTTGCGTTGGATGGCACTTCGACCAGTTCGAATCCATCGACTTCTATCGGCTCGGTGCTGTAAGCTTCGCCTACTGCACCGACTTGCGTTGTTGGCGCTGCTAATTCATTGCCCTCTTGGTCTACATATTTCACTGTGATACTTGAGTTACTACTAGCAATTTTTGCATACACATACGTGACCGTCTGGTCTTCATCTGTAAATTGACCAGATGCATTGTCCGGGGTAGTTGTTAGCACATATCCTTCGAATTCTTTCGCTTCTGTAGTGTAATCTGTCCCGATCTCTCCGGATAGCAACTCGGGTTCAGTCAAGGCATTTCCTTCTTCATCTACATGATTGACCGTTACTGTACCGGGTTCAACAGGTGTCTGCACCGGTTGATAAACGTAAGTTACGGTTTGAGGATCCTCTGTAAATTCGCCTGTTGCGTTGGATGGAACTTCAACCAGTTCGAATCCATCAATTTCTACCGGTTCAGTGGCATACTCTGCGCCTACTGTCCCGGTTTGCGTCGTTGACTCGGCTAACTCATTGCCTTCTTGGTCTACGTACTCGACCGTGATATCGCCAGCAATTTTTGCATACACATACGTGACCGTCTGAGCTTCTTCTCCGAATTCGCCTGTTGCGTTCTCTGGCGTTTCGATAACGACATACCCTTCAATTTCGACTGGTTCAGTGGCATACTCTTCGCCCACTGTTCCGGTTTGCGTCGTTGACTCGGCTAGCTCATTGCCATCCTCGTCCACGTACTCGACCGTGAGGTCTTCTGCTACTTTGGCGTAGACATACGTGACCGTCTGAGCTTCTTCTCCGAATTCGCCTGTTGCGTTCTCTGGCGTTTCGATGACAACATAGCCTTCAATTTCGACTGGTTCAGTGGCATACTCTTCGCCCACCGTTCCGGTTTGCGTCGTTGACGCAGCTAGCTCATTGCCATCCTCATCCACGTACTCGACCGTGAGGTCTTCTGCTACTTTGGCGTAGACATACGTGACCGTCTGAGCTTCTTCTCCGAATTCGCCTGTTGCGTTCGCTGGTGTTTCGATGACGACATAGCCTTCAATTTCGACTGGTTCAGTGGCATACTCTTCGCCCACTGTCCCCGTTTGCGTCGTAGACGCAGCTAGCTCATTGCCATCCTCATCCACGTACTCGACCGTGAGGTCTTCTGCTACTTTCGCGTAGACATACGTGACCGTCTGAGCTTCTTCTCCGAATTCGCCTGTTGCGTTCGCTGGTGTTTCGATGACGACATAGCCTTCAATTTCGACTGGTTCAGTGGCATACTCTTCGCCCACTGTCCCGGTTTGCGTCGTTGACGCAGCTAGCTCATTGCCATCCTCGTCCACGTACTCGACCGTGAGATCTTCTGCTACTTTGGCGTAGACATACGTGACCGTCTGAGCTTCTTCTCCGAATTCGCCTGTTGCGTTCTCTGGCGTTTCGATGACGACATACCCTTCAATTTCGACTGGTTCAGTGGCATACTCTTCGCCCACTGTCCCGGTTTGCGTCGTTGACGCAGCTAGCTCATTGCCATCCTCGTCCACGTACTCGACCGTGAGATCTTCTGCTACTTTGGCGTAGACATACGTGACCGTCTGAGCTTCTTCTCCGAATTCGCCTGTTGCATTCTCTGGCGTTTCGATAACGACATACCCTTCAATTTCGACTGGTTCAGTGGCATACTCTTCGCCCACTGTTCCGGTTTGCGTCGTTGACTCGGCTAGCTCATTGCCATCCTCATCCACGTACTCGACCGTGAGGTCTTCTGCTACTTTGGCGTAGACATACGTGACCGTCTGAGCTTCTTCTCCGAATTCGCCTGTTGCGTTCTCTGGCGTTTCGATAACGACATACCCTTCAATTTCGACTGGTTCAGTGGCATACTCTTCGCCCACCGTTCCGGTTTGCGTCGTTGACGCAGCTAGCTCATTGCCATCCTCATCCACGTACTCGACCGTGAGGTCTTCTGCTACTTTCGCGTAGACATACGTGACCGTCTGAGCTTCTTCTCCGAATTCGCCTGTTGCGTTCGCTGGTGTTTCGATGACGACATAGCCTTCAATTTCGACTGGTTCAGTGGCATACTCTTCGCCCACTGTCCCCGTTTGCGTCGTAGACGCAGCTAGCTCATTGCCATCCTCGTCCACGTACTCGACCGTGAGGTCTTCTGCTACTTTGGCGTAGACATACGTGACCGTCTGAGCTTCTTCTCCGAATTCGCCTGTTGCGTTCTCTGGCGTTTCGATAACGACATACCCTTCAATTTCGACTGGTTCAGTGGCATACTCTTCGCCCACTGTTCCGGTTTGCGTCGTTGACTCGGCTAGCTCATTGCCATCCTCATCCACGTACTCGACCGTGAGGTCTTCTGCTACTTTGGCGTAGACATACGTGACCGTCTGAGCTTCTTCTCCGAATTCGCCTGTTGCGTTCTCTGGCGTTTCGATAACGACATACCCTTCAATTTCGACTGGTTCAGTGGCATACTCTTCGCCCACCGTTCCGGTTTGCGTCGTTGACGCAGCTAGCTCATTGCCATCCTCATCCACGTACTCGACCGTGAGGTCTTCTGCTACTTTCGCGTAGACATACGTGACCGTCTGAGCTTCTTCTCCGAATTCGCCTGTTGCGTTCGCTGGTGTTTCGATGACGACATAGCCTTCAATTTCGACTGGTTCAGTGGCATACTCTTCGCCCACTGTCCCCGTTTGCGTCGTAGACGCAGCTAGCTCATTGCCATCCTCGTCCACGTACTCGACCGTGAGGTCTTCTGCTACTTTCGCGTAGACATACGTGACCGTCTGAGCTTCTTCTCCGAATTCGCCTGTTGCGTTCGCTGGTGTTTCGATGACGACATAGCCTTCAATTTCGACTGGTTCAGTGGCATACTCTTCGCCCACTGTCCCCGTTTGCGTCGTAGACTCGGCTAGCTCATTGCCATCCTCGTCCACGTACTCGACCGTGAGGTCTTCTGCTACTTTCGCGTAGACATACGTGACCGTCTGAGCTTCTTCTCCGAATTCGCCTGTTGCGTTCGCTGGTGTTTCGATAACGACATAGCCTTCAATTTCGACTGGTTCAGTGGCATACTCTTCGCCCACTGTCCCGGTTTGCGTCGTTGACGCAGCTAGCTCATTGCCATCCTCGTCCACGTACTCGACCGTGAGGTCTTCTGCTACTTTCGCGTAGACATACGTGACCGTCTGAGCTTCTTCTCCGAATTCGCCTGTTGCGTTCTCTGGCGTTTCGATGACAACATAGCCTTCAATTTCGACTGGTTCAGTGGCATACTCTTCGCCCACTGTCCCGGTTTGCGTCGTTGACGCAGCTAGCTCATTGCCATCCTCGTCCACGTACTCGACCGTGAGATCTTCTGCTACTTTCGCGTAGACATACGTGACCGTCTGAGCTTCTTCTCCGAATTCGCCTGTTGCGTTCTCTGGCGTTTCGATGACAACATAGCCTTCAATTTCGACTGGTTCAGTGGCATACTCTTCGCCCACTGTCCCGGTTTGCGTCGTTGACGCAGCTAGCTCATTGCCATCCTCGTCCACGTACTCGACCGTGAGATCTTCTGCTACTTTCGCGTAGACATACGTGACCGTCTGAGCTTCTTCTCCGAATTCGCCTGTTGCGTTCTCTGGCGTTTCGATGACAACATAGCCTTCAATTTCAGGTGGTGATGTAGTATAAGAATCCCCGACGATCCCTGATTCAAATGTTGAATCAAGTAAGGATCACCATTTCCATCTACATACTCAACCGTCACATCCGCAGCTGTTTGACCGTATACATACGTAACTGTTTGTGGATCTTCTTTGAATTCACCAGCAGCATTTGCTGGTATTTCGACTAATGTATATCCTTCGATTGCTTTTCCAACAGTCTGATACTCCTCACCAACAACTCCTGACTGTATAGAAGATTCAGCTAATGCGTTACCCTCTTGATCTACATGTTCTACCGTGATATCACCAGCCACTTTTGCGTACACATAAGTGACTGTTTGGGCTTCTTCGCCAAACTCACCAGATGCGTTCTCCGGTATTTCGATGACGACGTATCCTTCAATTTCGACAGGCTCAGTGGCATACTCTTCGCCTACTGTTCCTGTTTGTATTGTTGACGTAGCTAGCTCATTGCCATCCTGGTCAACGTATACTACTGTCACGTCTTCAGCCACTTTTGCATATACATACGTGACCGTTTGTTCTTCTTCTATAAATTTACCAGTTGCATTCGTAGGCGTCCTCGATTAGTACGTAGCCTTCGATTTCTTCAGCAACTGACTCATATGGGTTTCCAACGTTTCCTTCAAGTACGATGGAAGGAATCAATGTATTTCCTTCTTCATCGACATGTTCGACAACTACAGTAGATGGGATTGGTTCATATGGAATAGTATCCTGCCCATCATTCTCTACAGGCTCACCAGCTGGGTCTTCACCTGAAACCGAAGCAGTATTCACAATTGTTCCAGCTTCAACATCTTCTGCCGTAACCGTATATTGAACGGAACCCGATGCCACCTCGCCTGGATTTAATGTTGTAGTGTCCAGTTCAACTTCTTCTCCAATTTTCGGGTCTATAACCTGAATGTTAGATAGGGGCACGTTCCCTGTATTTGTCACATCAAACAAGTACGTGACAATATCGCCAGCTTGAGTAAAAGCCTCTTCTTCACTTGTTTTCACTAGTGAAATTTCTGGCTCTTCCACCAAGGTATTCGTGATGACATTGGTTTCATCATTTACAGTAGACGCATAACCATCCACTGTCTGTTCACGAACAGTGTAATCAATCGGTGCACCGTTTGAGTCATATACTGAATACCCTTCAAACGTAAACACCCATGACCCATCCTCACTTTGGGAGACCGTCTGTTCATCAATTTTTTGATCATTCCTCTAAAAAGTTCTACGACAATTTCTTGTGGTCGCAGATTTTCTTGGTCGTAATCGCTCCAGGTTTTCTCACCTGTAATAACAGCTTGAGCACCTCTCACTTCAGGAATTGGGAATTCATGAACCAAATCCGGTTCTTCAATTCTAGGGTTTAGCAGTGTAGGCGCGTTTGTAGCATAAAATGTAGCTGGATTAAACCCAGCTTTATCTGTGTCTAGTTGTACTTTATAACGAAGAGAAATAACTTCATTTTCACCAAGACTTAGATTGTCGAGTGTGATCGTTTCTCCCTCTTCATTTAAAATCACAGACTGCAGCAACGTGTTGTCTGATGCAGACAAAAAGTAATCTCCATCTGATAAATCTGCTGAGGTAGCCAATTCAAAACCAGCTGTTTCTCCCAACTTCAAGTTGACATACTCCCCCATGGGATCAGTAACTGTCGCTCTATGCACAGTATTCGTAAAATACTTGGATAATTCCGCTAAAGAATCGACTAACTCTGAAATTTGTCCTACAGGATAATAATCATATTGAGTCGAGGCAATTCCTTGCATAACCTCAGTGATTTGTTCGGCTGTTGCTCCCTGACCAGCTGTCAGCTCGAGTCCAATAGAAGCCATTGTAATTCCTTGGCTTTTAATTGAATCCGCAGCTGAAATAGTATCCTGACCATGCGTGCGTGACTGTCCGTTAGCATTATAATTAAAAGTAGTTCCGTTTCCTACAATCTGCCGATTCGGATCATAACTGATTGTCGGCACACCGTCCGTAAGAGTGACAATGACTCGGTTGTCTGCCTCGCTATTTTCTAAAAGTGATGCGGCTTCTTCGAGAGCCTGTTGAGTGAATGTCCCCCCATTAAGATTGTTTCCTCTCTCCGATGGAACATTCGTCGGAATTTGATTGATGATGTCGTTTGGATTACTGGTAAATGTTTTAAAGGAATAATTTTCCGGTGGTGCACTAGTGCCGGAATAAACCTCGTTGTTTCTTCCATCAAAAACCATCGTCCCGTATGTCACCAGGGCCATTCGAATATTGTTTGCGGCATTGACCTCTTCATTCAATAAGCCTCTAACAAAGTCAGCCGTTTCCGCAGCTGATATTTGATCACGATCATTTGTATTCATACTACTGGAGTTATCATAAACGATAACAATGTCAGTAGTTTCAAGCTCTTGTCGTGATTTTCCTTCTACTGTCAAATCGATAAAGTACTCACCCGTATTTCCGGTATAAGTAGCTTTTTTCGATATAATTGAATCATCGAACTCCAAATCTTCTGCGGCGTTTCTTACTGCGCCGGATTGATCTTCATTTTCTTCTTCTAAGACATTCGGCATAGCAAACGCTACATTCAAAGAAGGCAAGAATAACGAACTCACCAATATAAATACGAGAAACAACTTAAATCCAATCCACTTATTATTCTTATTCACACTGTACCTCCAGTTATTTTTTAGCACAATTTATAGCTTATCAGATACTACCTTTTTTTAAAACAGTATGTTAAATATTTCTATCCCTTCTTTTTAATAACTATCGATATTTCGCCGTAAAATATTGCTGTTAACTTGCGAGTAGACCAGTGATAATGAGAATTATTCGTTCATTTCAGTAACTTATTAACTTCGTCTGGTTACTTCGTATATTAATAGGATTGAGATATTCATTAAAAAAAGCTAAACGTTGTAGAATGTGACGCAACTTCTATTTTCTATCTACCTTATTACAATTAGAGACTGGTTTGCTTATCTACCTAACTTTCCTAAAAGTCCTTTGTAGACAGTTGACTATTGTGGGCAAACGACGTTATATATTGCGAGATATATAATGTCAGACTTACACTATTTTCAGAGGGTAGTTTTTCACTCTACTCCATGAAACCAGTGATTTTTCTTCGGAATATTTTATGTAATCAATATTCTAAAAACAACTATCTAAAGGAGCTATCTTATGAAAAGCACGCTAGTCACTAGAAAAGTGAGTCACCTCGGCCATATCATGATCCCCATATCCCAAAGAAAAACGTTAAATATTTCGGTCGGAGATGAATTAGAAATTTTATTGAAAACGAAAAGATTATAATGAAAAAGCACCTAAATAAAGAATCTTGTGTAATCACAGGGGCACTGATAGATAAAGAAACCGACCTAAACTATTCAAATAGTATTTCACTAAGTTCTGCAGGCGCTGCAATTCTTTTAAAAGAATTACAAGATTATAATAGAGAAGAATAAATTGATGTATTTCATCTGAAAGCATCGACTATAGTGCGCAAAGATGCAAGACTACTTTCTACCCCGTCCCTCTTCTTACATTCAATCTATATTTATAGATAATCCTCTATTCCCATAATTAAGTTGTACACTTATAAAAAGCCTTCGAATTAAGGAGTGGAACAGTGAACGATTTTTATAGAGCATTGAGCTATGTGAATGAATTAATCTACAAACCAACTAATTTAATTTTAAAATCGGTTCAAGAAGAAAAACAAAACGCTAAGTATGGTGCAGGTAGATTTCAATTATCTTCTACAACAGTTCGATTCAGAGTGGCGAACATTACACCTACGAAAACAGGACAGTTTGTTGCATTTTGGGAGAAAGATGAAAACACCAATAATCAGCCCTATTCCTATGCGGAAGCCCCGGATTTATTAGTTATAACTACGTTTAAAAGTGATAGTGAGTTTGGGCCAATTTGTTTTCCCAAAAGAAGTTCTTCTCACTCAAAACATTCTTAAATCCACCTTAACAAAGGGGAAAATGGCAATAAGAGATATCCAAGTTGGGATATTCCGACCAGCAAGCAAGCAGTGAAAACACAAGAATGGCAGTTGCCTTACTTTGTTGATCTAAGTACTCCAAAATGGCAATAAGAGTATATCCAAGTTGGGATATTCCGACCAGCAAGCAAGCAGTGAAAACACAAGAATGGCAGTTGCCCTTACTTTGTTGATCTAAGTACTCCGGATAACGTATCCAAAGAAAAAATAACAGAACTGTATGCTTTTTGATTCTCTAAAACATTGCTCTAACGTTTACATGAATTTAGTGAAATCAAATGCATGTTGGAAGCAAAAATGACGTTAATATCGACAATCCTCTATTATTGTACCTTAAGCGTAAATAGAGCCAGTTGGAAATTGAGCAGAATACTCATTCATAATGGCGAACTAAACAAATTGTATAAACTCATGATTTGAAAATCTATATACTACGTTCAAAACACCGGAAATGCTATATGAAAAATGACCATCGATCAATATTGAGCGATGGTCATTTTTCATGTTATTAGCTGATTTTCTTATAGCTGAGTCTAACCCTAGAATCACTAAAGTTATGTCACATCCAGTTAGTTGATAATTTTGTGTTGTTATATCTAATTTCTTTAAATTCGTTCTGTTTGCTGAAACCTTAGATAATAGGCACTGCATAGACAATAAAACGGTCAGATGCAGCACCGAATAGTTGAAACGGATAACAGGTTACCAAAACCAGCTCTTCCTTATTTCTTGATTGGATAATGGATGTATCAGTACCTTTCACTACATCTGTTCCAATCACTCTATATTCGTACGTTCCATATGGCATAGTAATTTTAATCAAATCATCTTCTTCAATGCCCTCCAAAGGCTCAAAAACGGTGTCTCGATGCCCGGCTAATAAAATTTGATCGTTCTGTCCAGGAAGCTTGGTAGACGGCATATGACCTACCCCCTTACGTAGTGACCCTTCATCTGTTCCAGAAATGATTGGTGCCTCAATCTTAACGGAGTCAATTTCAATTACACCAGCATTGTCCCCTACCTCCATCTGAAAATCTGGAAGAAGATCGGCTTCCTCTTCTCCTTTTTCTGAGCCTTCTACGGACTTCTGCTTTCCAGCAGTTAATTCTTTATTTTCTTCAATCATCTGCTTTGCAGCGATGAGTTCTTTGTCGACCTCCGCACTGCCTTGAACTAATTCATACACGGCATAACTAACAACTAAGAAGCCCATTAATAAAAGCCAATACCTGCTCGCTTCATTGCCCTCACTCCTAAAATAAAGGCCCTCTTTAATCAAGAGAAAAAAGAGGGCCTCCTTATTACATTATTTCCAGTGTCTTACGACGTTTGTTCCACACTAGCAACATGATCACTCCGATAATCATCATGAGTCCGCCAATAATCATTATATTGAACGTATTCGTTGCTGTTTGTGGCAATTTATCTTGAACCGGTTGATCTGGCTCAGGGTGGTCGGGTTGTGGTTGTGGCTCTGTTGGTACTGGATTAGACATAATTTTTTCATACACATAGGTCACAGTTTGTGAGTCTTCTGTGAATGTACCGTCTGCGTTCTCTGGCTGCTCGACAAGCTTGTACCCTTCAATCTCTTTCGGGTTGGATGTATAGTCCACTTCCTACTTCACCTGTTAGCTTTTCAGAATCTGCGATCGGGTTCCCGTCTTGGTCAACGTGAATGATTTTCACTTCGCCTGACGTTGGCGTATCTTTGATTTTTTCATACACATAGGTCACGGTTTGTGAGTCTTCTGTGAATGTACCGTCTGCGTTCTCTGGCTGCTCGACAAGCTTGTACCCTTCAATCTCTTTCGGGTTGGATGTATAGTCACTTCCTACTTCACCTGTTAGCTTTTCAGAATCTGCGATCGGGTTTCCGTCTTGGTCAACGTGAATGATTTTCACTTCGCCTGACATTGGCGTATCTTTGATTTTTTCATACACATAGGTCACGGTTTGTGAGTCTTCTGTGAATGTACCGTCTGCGTTCTCTGGCTGCTCGACAAGTTTGTATCCTTCAATTTCTTTCGGGTTGGATGTGTAGTCACTTCCTACTTCACCTGTTAGCTTTTCAGAATCTGCGATCGGGTTTCCGTCTTGGTCAACGTGAATGATTTTCACTTCGCCTGACATTGGCGTATCTTTGATTTTTTCATACACATAGGTCACGGTTTGTGAGTCCTCTGTGAATGTACCGTCTGCGTTCTCTGGCTGCTCGACAAGTTTGTATCCTTCAATTTCTTTCGGGTTGGATGTGTAGTCACTTCCTACTTCACCTGTTAGCTTTTCAGAGTCTGCGATCGGGTTTCCATCTTGATCGACATGTTGAATTGTTACTTCTCCCATTTCCACAGGTACTTCTGTCGAACTGTAAACATAAACCACTGTCTGCGGTGCTTCTTTAAACGTTCCATTTGCATTGTCAGGTGTAATAACAAGCTCGTAGCCATCGATCGTGGCAGGAGATGTACTGTAAGCCTCGCCAATCACGCCTGACATCATTTGTGGGCCAGCTAATGGATTACCATCCTCATCAACAAATATAACGTTTACGATGCCACTCTGTGGTTCTACAGCGATCTTCGAATATACGTAAGTGATTGTTTGAGTATCTGTAGTATAGATTCCTGAGGCATTTTCAGGAGTCACAATCAGCTCATATCCTTCAATTGCAGCAGGATCAGTACTATAAGCTGCACCTACCACTCCTGTATATGCCTGTGAATCTGTCAAAGCATTACCGGCCTCATCGACAAATTGAACCACAATCGCTCCTTGTGTCTCAACCGGCTCTTCCGGAATTAGTGCATAAACATAAGTAACAACCTGTGTTCCTTCTGTAAATACCCCTGTTGCATTTTCTGGTGTTGCAATTAATTCGTATCCTTCAATTTGAACTGGTTGAGTTGAATATGGCGAATTGACTTCACCTGTTAACGAATCGCGTGTTACCAGCGACTCTCCCTGTTCATTAACATATTCAACAAGTACGGTTCCAGTAGGTACTTCTGTTTCAACAGGTGCATAGACATACGTAACAATCTGTTGTTCACCTGTAAACGAACCAGCTGCATTTCCTGGTGTTTGAACTAATTCGTAACCAGCGATTGTTGCTGCCTCCGTAGTGTACGGTGAACCAATTGCTCCTGTCACAGTCTCAGCTGCTAACAACTCATTGCCTTCTTCATCTACATGTACGACAACAATTGTACCCATCGGGTCAGCTTCTTGACGTATACATATGTTACGGTTTGAGGCTCATCCCCAAACACGCCCTCTGCATTGGAAGGTACTTCAACTAAATCATATCCTTCAATTTCTAGTGGTGCTGTTGTATAACCGGAACCAATTAGACCTGAATCCGTCATCGGATCTGCAAGCGGAGTTCCCTCTGTATCCACATATTCAACGACAATAACGCCTTCTACTTCTGGAACTTCTGCAGGACCATAAACGTATGTTACTGTCTGGGTCTCATTTGTAAATTGACCAGATGCATTATCCGGGGTAGTTATTAACACATACCCCTCGAATTCTTTCATCTCTGTAGTGTAGTCTATCCCAACCTCTCCGGATAGTAGCTCCGGTTCAGTTAAGGCATTTCCTTTTTCATCTACATGATTGACCACTACTGTCCCAGTTTCGATAGGTGTCTGCACCGGCTGATAGACGTAAGTTACGGTTTGAGGGGCCTCTGTGAATTCGCCTGTTGCGTTGGATGGCACTTCGACCAGTTCGAATCCATCGACTTCTATCGGCTCGGTGCTGTAAGCTTCGCCTACTGCACCGACTTGCGTTGTTGGCGCTGCTAATTCATTGCCCTCTTGGTCTACATATTTCACTGTGATACTTGAGTTACTACTAGCAATTTTTGCATACACATACGTGACCGTCTGGTCTTCATCTGTAAATTGACCAGATGCATTGTCCGGGGTAGTTGTTAGCACATATCCTTCGAATTCTTTCGCTTCTGTAGTGTAATCTGTCCCGATCTCTCCGGATAGCAACTCGGGTTCAGTCAAGGCATTTCCTTCTTCATCTACATGATTGACCGTTACTGTACCGGGTTCAACAGGTGTCTGCACCGGTTGATAAACGTAAGTTACGGTTTGAGGATCCTCTGTAAATTCGCCTGTTGCGTTGGATGGAACTTCAACCAGTTCGAATCCATCAATTTCTACCGGTTCAGTGGCATACTCTGCGCCTACTGTCCCGGTTTGCGTCGTTGACTCGGCTAACTCATTGCCTTCTTGGTCTACGTACTCGACCGTGATATCGCCAGCAATTTTTGCATACACATACGTGACCGTCTGAGCTTCTTCTCCGAATTCGCCTGTTGCGTTCTCTGGCGTTTCGATAACGACATACCCTTCAATTTCGACTGGTTCAGTGGCATACTCTTCGCCCACTGTTCCGGTTTGCGTCGTTGACTCGGCTAGCTCATTGCCATCCTCGTCCACGTACTCGACCGTGAGGTCTTCTGCTACTTTGGCGTAGACATACGTGACCGTCTGAGCTTCTTCTCCGAATTCGCCTGTTGCGTTCTCTGGCGTTTCGATGACAACATAGCCTTCAATTTCGACTGGTTCAGTGGCATACTCTTCGCCCACCGTTCCGGTTTGCGTCGTTGACGCAGCTAGCTCATTGCCATCCTCATCCACGTACTCGACCGTGAGGTCTTCTGCTACTTTGGCGTAGACATACGTGACCGTCTGAGCTTCTTCTCCGAATTCGCCTGTTGCGTTCGCTGGTGTTTCGATGACGACATAGCCTTCAATTTCGACTGGTTCAGTGGCATACTCTTCGCCCACTGTCCCCGTTTGCGTCGTAGACGCAGCTAGCTCATTGCCATCCTCATCCACGTACTCGACCGTGAGGTCTTCTGCTACTTTCGCGTAGACATACGTGACCGTCTGAGCTTCTTCTCCGAATTCGCCTGTTGCGTTCGCTGGTGTTTCGATGACGACATAGCCTTCAATTTCGACTGGTTCAGTGGCATACTCTTCGCCCACTGTCCCGGTTTGCGTCGTTGACGCAGCTAGCTCATTGCCATCCTCGTCCACGTACTCGACCGTGAGATCTTCTGCTACTTTGGCGTAGACATACGTGACCGTCTGAGCTTCTTCTCCGAATTCGCCTGTTGCGTTCTCTGGCGTTTCGATGACGACATACCCTTCAATTTCGACTGGTTCAGTGGCATACTCTTCGCCCACTGTCCCGGTTTGCGTCGTTGACGCAGCTAGCTCATTGCCATCCTCGTCCACGTACTCGACCGTGAGATCTTCTGCTACTTTGGCGTAGACATACGTGACCGTCTGAGCTTCTTCTCCGAATTCGCCTGTTGCATTCTCTGGCGTTTCGATAACGACATACCCTTCAATTTCGACTGGTTCAGTGGCATACTCTTCGCCCACTGTTCCGGTTTGCGTCGTTGACTCGGCTAGCTCATTGCCATCCTCATCCACGTACTCGACCGTGAGGTCTTCTGCTACTTTGGCGTAGACATACGTGACCGTCTGAGCTTCTTCTCCGAATTCGCCTGTTGCGTTCTCTGGCGTTTCGATAACGACATACCCTTCAATTTCGACTGGTTCAGTGGCATACTCTTCGCCCACCGTTCCGGTTTGCGTCGTTGACGCAGCTAGCTCATTGCCATCCTCATCCACGTACTCGACCGTGAGGTCTTCTGCTACTTTCGCGTAGACATACGTGACCGTCTGAGCTTCTTCTCCGAATTCGCCTGTTGCGTTCGCTGGTGTTTCGATGACGACATAGCCTTCAATTTCGACTGGTTCAGTGGCATACTCTTCGCCCACTGTCCCCGTTTGCGTCGTAGACGCAGCTAGCTCATTGCCATCCTCGTCCACGTACTCGACCGTGAGGTCTTCTGCTACTTTGGCGTAGACATACGTGACCGTCTGAGCTTCTTCTCCGAATTCGCCTGTTGCGTTCTCTGGCGTTTCGATAACGACATACCCTTCAATTTCGACTGGTTCAGTGGCATACTCTTCGCCCACTGTTCCGGTTTGCGTCGTTGACTCGGCTAGCTCATTGCCATCCTCATCCACGTACTCGACCGTGAGGTCTTCTGCTACTTTGGCGTAGACATACGTGACCGTCTGAGCTTCTTCTCCGAATTCGCCTGTTGCGTTCTCTGGCGTTTCGATAACGACATACCCTTCAATTTCGACTGGTTCAGTGGCATACTCTTCGCCCACCGTTCCGGTTTGCGTCGTTGACGCAGCTAGCTCATTGCCATCCTCATCCACGTACTCGACCGTGAGGTCTTCTGCTACTTTCGCGTAGACATACGTGACCGTCTGAGCTTCTTCTCCGAATTCGCCTGTTGCGTTCGCTGGTGTTTCGATGACGACATAGCCTTCAATTTCGACTGGTTCAGTGGCATACTCTTCGCCCACTGTCCCCGTTTGCGTCGTAGACGCAGCTAGCTCATTGCCATCCTCGTCCACGTACTCGACCGTGAGGTCTTCTGCTACTTTCGCGTAGACATACGTGACCGTCTGAGCTTCTTCTCCGAATTCGCCTGTTGCGTTCGCTGGTGTTTCGATGACGACATAGCCTTCAATTTCGACTGGTTCAGTGGCATACTCTTCGCCCACTGTCCCCGTTTGCGTCGTAGACTCGGCTAGCTCATTGCCATCCTCGTCCACGTACTCGACCGTGAGGTCTTCTGCTACTTTCGCGTAGACATACGTGACCGTCTGAGCTTCTTCTCCGAATTCGCCTGTTGCGTTCGCTGGTGTTTCGATAACGACATAGCCTTCAATTTCGACTGGTTCAGTGGCATACTCTTCGCCCACTGTCCCGGTTTGCGTCGTTGACGCAGCTAGCTCATTGCCATCCTCGTCCACGTACTCGACCGTGAGGTCTTCTGCTACTTTCGCGTAGACATACGTGACCGTCTGAGCTTCTTCTCCGAATTCGCCTGTTGCGTTCTCTGGCGTTTCGATGACAACATAGCCTTCAATTTCGACTGGTTCAGTGGCATACTCTTCGCCCACTGTCCCGGTTTGCGTCGTTGACGCAGCTAGCTCATTGCCATCCTCGTCCACGTACTCGACCGTGAGATCTTCTGCTACTTTCGCGTAGACATACGTGACCGTCTGAGCTTCTTCTCCGAATTCGCCTGTTGCGTTCTCTGGCGTTTCGATGACAACATAGCCTTCAATTTCGACTGGTTCAGTGGCATACTCTTCGCCCACTGTCCCGGTTTGCGTCGTTGACGCAGCTAGCTCATTGCCATCCTCGTCCACGTACTCGACCGTGAGATCTTCTGCTACTTTCGCGTAGACATACGTGACCGTCTGAGCTTCTTCTCCGAATTCGCCTGTTGCGTTCTCTGGCGTTTCGATGACAACATAGCCTTCAATTTCAGGTGGTGATGTAGTATAAGAATCCCCGACGATCCCTGATTCAAATGTTGAATCAAGTAAAGGATCACCATTTCCATCTACATACTCAACCGTCACATCCGCAGCTGTTTGACCGTATACATACGTAACTGTTTGTGGATCTTCTTTGAATTCACCAGCAGCATTTGCTGGTATTTCGACTAATGTATATCCTTCGATTGCTTTTCCAACAGTCTGATACTCCTCACCAACAACTCCTGACTGTATAGAAGATTCAGCTAATGCGTTACCCTCTTGATCTACATGTTCTACCGTGATATCACCAGCCACTTTTGCGTACACATAAGTGACTGTTTGGGCTTCTTCGCCAAACTCACCAGATGCGTTCTCCGGTATTTCGATGACGACGTATCCTTCAATTTCGACAGGCTCAGTGGCATACTCTTCGCCTACTGTTCCTGTTTGTATTGTTGACGTAGCTAGCTCATTGCCATCCTGGTCAACGTATACTACTGTCACGTCTTCAGCCACTTTTGCATATACATACGTGACCGTTTGTTCTTCTTCTATAAATTTACCAGTTGCATTCGTAGGCGTCTCGATTAGTACGTAGCCTTCGATTTCTTCAGCAACTGACTCATATGGGTTTCCAACGTTTCCTTCAAGTACGATGGAAGGAATCAATGTATTTCCTTCTTCATCGACATGTTCGACAACTACAGTAGATGGGATTGGTTCATATGGAATAGTATCCTGCCCATCATTCTCTACAGGCTCACCAGCTGGGTCTTCACCTGAAACCGAAGCAGTATTCACAATTGTTCCAGCTTCAACATCTTCTGCCGTAACCGTATATTGAACGGAACCCGATGCCACCTCGCCTGGATTTAATGTTGTAGTGTCCAGTTCAACTTCTTCTCCAATTTTCGGGTCTATAACCTGAATGTTAGATAGGGGCACGTTCCCTGTATTTGTCACATCAAACAAGTACGTGACAATATCGCCAGCTTGAGTAAAAGCCTCTTCTTCACTTGTTTTCACTAGTGAAATTTCTGGCTCTTCCACCAAGGTATTCGTGATGACATTGGTTTCATCATTTACAGTAGACGCATAACCATCCACTGTCTGTTCACGAACAGTGTAATCAATCGGTGCACCGTTTGAGTCATATACTGAATACCCTTCAAACGTAAACACCCATGACCCATCCTCACTTTGGGAGACCGTCTGTTCATCAATTTTTTGATCATTTCCTCTAAAAAGTTCTACGACAATTTCTTGTGGTCGCAGATTTTCTTGGTCGTAATCGCTCCAGGTTTTCTCACCTGTAATAACAGCTTGAGCACCTCTCACTTCAGGAATTGGGAATTCATGAACCAAATCCGGTTCTTCAATTCTAGGGTTTAGCAGTGTAGGCGCGTTTGTAGCATAAAATGTAGCTGGATTAAACCCAGCTTTATCTGTGTCTAGTTGTACTTTATAACGAAGAGAAATAACTTCATTTTCACCAAGACTTAGATTGTCGAGTGTGATCGTTTCTCCCTCTTCATTTAAAATCACAGACTGCAGCAACGTGTTGTCTGATGCAGACAAAAAGTAATCTCCATCTGATAAATCTGCTGAGGTAGCCAATTCAAAACCAGCTGTTTCTCCCAACTTCAAGTTGACATACTCCCCCATGGGATCAGTAACTGTCGCTCTATGCACAGTATTCGTAAAATACTTGGATAATTCCGCTAAAGAATCGACTAACTCTGAAATTTGTCCTACAGGATAATAATCATATTGAGTCGAGGCAATTCCTTGCATAACCTCAGTGATTTGTTCGGCTGTTGCTCCCTGACCAGCTGTCAGCTCGAGTCCAATAGAAGCCATTGTAATTCCTTGGCTTTTAATTGAATCCGCAGCTGAAATAGTATCCTGACCATGCGTGCGTGACTGTCCGTTAGCATTATAATTAAAAGTAGTTCCGTTTCCTACAATCTGCCGATTCGGATCATAACTGATTGTCGGCACACCGTCCGTAAGAGTGACAATGACTCGGTTGTCTGCCTCGCTATTTTCTAAAAGTGATGCGGCTTCTTCGAGAGCCTGTTGAGTGAATGTCCCCCCATTAAGATTGTTTCCTCTCTCCGATGGAACATTCGTCGGAATTTGATTGATGATGTCGTTTGGATTACTGGTAAATGTTTTAAAGGAATAATTTTCCGGTGGTGCACTAGTGCCGGAATAAACCTCGTTGTTTCTTCCATCAAAAACCATCGTCCCGTATGTCACCAGGGCCATTCGAATATTGTTTGCGGCATTGACCTCTTCATTCAATAAGCCTCTAACAAAGTCAGCCGTTTCCGCAGCTGATATTTGATCACGATCATTTGTATTCATACTACTGGAGTTATCATAAACGATAACAATGTCAGTAGTTTCAAGCTCTTGTCGTGATTTTCCTTCTACTGTCAAATCGATAAAGTACTCACCCGTATTTCCGGTATAAGTAGCTTTTTTCGATATAATTGAATCATCGAACTCCAAATCTTCTGCGGCGTTTCTTACTGCGCCGGATTGATCTTCATTTTCTTCTTCTAAGACATTCGGCATAGCAAACGCTACATTCAAAGAAGGCAAGAATAACGAACTCACCAATATAAATACGAGAAACAACTTAAATCCAATCCACTTATTATTCTTATTCACACTGTACCTCCAGTTATTTTTTAGCACAATTTATAGCTTATCAGATACTACCTTTTTTTAAAACAGTATGTTAAATATTTCTATCCCCTTCTTTTTAATAACTATCGATATTTCGCCGTAAAATATTGCTGTTAACTTGCGAGTAGACCAGTGATAATGAGAATTTATTCGTTCATTTCAGTAACTTATTAACTTCGTCTGGTTACTTCGTATATTAATAGGATTGAGATATTCATTAAAAAAAGCTAAACGTTGTAGAATGTGACGCAACTTCTATTTTCTATCTACCTTATTACAATTAGAGACTGGTTTGCTTATCTACCTAACTTTCCTAAAAGTCCTTTGTAGACAGTTGACTATTGTGGGCAAACGACGTTATATATTGCGAGATATATAATGTCAGACTTACACTATTTTCAGAGGGTAGTTTTTCACTCTACTCCATGAAACCAGTGATTTTTCTTCGGAATATTTTATGTAATCAATATTCTAAAAACAACTATCTAAAGGAGCTATCTTATGAAAAGCACGCTAGTCACTAGAAAAGTGAGTCACCTCGGCCATATCATGATCCCCATATCCCAAAGAAAAACGTTAAATATTTCGGTCGGAGATGAATTAGAAATTTTTATTGAAAACGAAAAGATTATAATGAAAAAGCACCTAAATAAAGAATCTTGTGTAATCACAGGGGCACTGATAGATAAAGAAACCGACCTAAACTATTCAAATAGTATTTCACTAAGTTCTGCAGGCGCTGCAATTCTTTTAAAAGAATTACAAGATTATAATAGAGAAGAATAAATTGATGTATTTCATCTGAAAGCATCGACTATAGTGCGCAAAGATGCAAGACTACTTTCTTACCCCGTCCCTCTTCTTACATTCAATCTATATTTATAGATAATCCTCTATTCCCATAATTAAGTTGTACACTTATAAAAAGCCTTCGAATTAAGGAGTGGAACAGTGAACGATTTTTATAGAGCATTGAGCTATGTGAATGAATTAATCTACAAACCAACTAATTTAATTTTAAAATCGGTTCAAGAAGAAAAACAAAACGCTAAGTATGGTGCAGGTAGATTTCAATTATCTTCTACAACAGTTCGATTCAGAGTGGCGAACATTACACCTACGAAAACAGGACAGTTTGTTGCATTTTGGGAGAAAGATGAAAACACCAATAATCAGCCCTATTCCTATGCGGAAGCCCCGGATTTATTAGTTATAACTACGTTTAAAAGTGATAGTGAGTTTGGGCAATTTGTTTTCCCAAAAGAAGTTCTTCTCACTCAAAACATTCTTAAATCCACCTTAACAAAGGGGAAAATGGCAATAAGAGTATATCCAAGTTGGGATATTCCGACCAGCAAGCAAGCAGTGAAAACACAAGAATGGCAGTTGCCTTACTTTGTTGATCTAAGTACTCCAGATAACGTATCCAAAGAAAAAATAACAGAACTGTATGCTGTTTGATTCTCTAAAACATCGCTCTACATTTACATGAACTTAGTGAAATCAAATGCACGTTGGAAGCAAAAAGACGTTAATATCTACAATCTTCTATTTTTATAACTAAGGGGTATATTTAAGAATAGCAACTACAAATGGGGCTATTAATGTTATAGCTTACTGGAATGCGAGCTTAAACAATTATATAATCAGGAAAGATTGATCTTCAATAAACGAATCCAATTATTGGAGGATATACCAAGGAGGGGTAATATTTTGCATGATAAAAGACATCCTAAAAACCTTATTACCATTCGAATAGTAGCGACTATAATTGTTCTCTTGTCTTTAATATTGCCTTACTTTGGTTTAATATCGCATAGTAGAACTCCATTTGTGATTCTCATAACGATGTTTGTTTTTTTTACTGTAGAAAATAGATATGGTATAAAAACCATTAGTGAATAAATGCATACAAAAAAACGGCTTTAAAATCGGATAGCGATTGTAGAGTAACCGTTTCAGAAAAGAGTGGCTACGGCTCCTCTTTTTTTTGTTTTTTTCCTTAGTTTCAGAGTTGAGGTGAAGGCGAATTTCATTATGTAAATTCATATGAAGCAAGCGACATCGAACGAAAGTTTACACGCTAAAATGACGAAAGTAACGGCAATCCTCTAATACTGATAGTGATAAGGATCATGATGATGTTTTCTATCTTACATGCTAAATAACTCTTTAATAATTTGTAAAATATCACTTACAGTGATGGGAAAGAAAGCTGCATAGCATAAATATTAGTGAATTAAGAAAGAAAGAGAAGTATTTAATTCTGGAAACTGATACGATATAAACCCACAAGAAAACTCCTGTAAGTCAGAAACTACTTACAGGAGTTTTCTTGTTTTGCCATGAAGTATAGCTTCGGTTAAACCATTTAAGGTTCCTCCGACAGTCCTGTTCAAGACATACTTAGCATCAAAATGGTTGATGAACTCATTTTCGTAACTTTGAAATTCGTCACATACATATGCAAATAATCTAGTAGTATCATAAGCCCTAAAACTGTCTATTGATAAAATGGAGTTGTCTACTTCTCCGAATAGTAAACGGTCGAATTGCTTTTGGGCACTCCAATGTACTCGAAGACGTTTCGTTATGTCTCCACTTATACCGATATACACTTGGGAATATCCATCTAGGACCATAACGTAGTATCCAGAAACACCCTTTAAAAGAGAAAGGTCGGTAAATTCTTCAAACACTTTAGTTTTACTGAGGAAACTCGTAAGCTCTTCGTTAAATTCTTGTTTAGACAATGAACGATAATACTCCATATTCAGGTCAAAGTTATCAAAGCAGTTCTTTGTATGAGACTCTATAAATTTTTCAGGGTAGATGACATCATCACCAAATGAGCTTTTACTATTGACTCTTATATAATTTTCTCTTGTCAGTTTTAATCCGCCGGATTTTTCTCGAAGATATAAACCCAAATGCTGTGGCATAATTTAATCCCCTTCATACCTTTTTCCATATCATACCTTATCGTATTCCAACAAAAAAAGAGCGAGACAAACCCAGAAATTCGAGAAGCCGGTCATCATCTGAATTACGACTTGATTAAAGGTCCAAAAAAATAGTTTATGGAAAAGAGGTTAATAAGGGATTTCATACTTACTGATGTACGACATATTCTTTAGCAGGAGGAGTACCATCCTCTTTTAAATCCAATGCTGTGTACACCTTAATAAGCGTGGTTTGGCGTATCCCTGGGTCTCCACCTTCAATCCGGCTGATCGTTTTTTGTGTAACGCTAGCTTTATCAGCAAGATCTCTTTGGGAAAGCCCTAGCTCCATCCGTCTTTTGAAAATGTTCCGACTCCGGTTATATTCGACGCTTTCGAACGCTTCTTTTATCTCCTCATTCTGCATCAGGCGGTTTCTCAAGTCATTTAAAGTTGCCACTACTCTCACCCCTCAAAAAAGTCTTTTTCTCGCTTTGTCCGTCTTACATACTCATATAGTTGTTTGGCTCTTGCCATATAAAAGTTCGTCATGTCAGGTTTTCCATGGACTTTCGTAAATCCGTAAACAAACACATAACACGGCTCATCCTTGTAATAATACGGAAAGTAAATAAAGCGATGAAATTCAGCCCCATCATCGGCCTTCATTTCAAAGATTCTCGGCTCTGAAAGACGCTTGACCAACTCCATATCTACCTCGCGACCACGAAACGTTCGTTTTACCCGATAAGGCTTTGTTTCGCCCAGTGGATACATGGCTTCTGGCGCTTCTTTGAGATCCTCGAATCCTTGATAGATCAATATACCAAGTTCTGAATCCTTGTTTGCCAGCTTCTCAATGAAAGGAAATACTTGCTGCTGTTTATCGATTGTTTTGGAAAAATAGATTTCTGTCATATGTATTATAACTAAAATGACTTAAATTGTCTAACAAATGAGGTCATTTCATACTCCTTTCTCTCTGTAGTATCTTGTTATGGCCGAATCCTACTAGGTACGCACTTTTACTTAACCTGGAGAGAATTCTATAATCCATTAGCTACTCACTCAAACCTACTCGAACGGCTTTGTAGATGCGGTGTAAGGCCCTTTACCTGATGTAAATGATTATTCCCATCATCTCTTGCTATAACTAACATACTACCATTTAGCCGAAACCTTAACCCTATTTAAACAGTCATCTAATAGAATTACCTGTGCCAATTTTAGAATCACTTCGGACAAAAATAGAACCACTTGAGGCAGAAAGAACCAACCTCTTTATGCTGTGAAGTTATTTCCATCCCTAGTTTAAATTCGATACAATAATGGTAGTTTGAGTTAAAGGAGATAGAATATGAAAAGTACAGGAATCGTACGAAAAGTAGACCAATTAGGGCGCATCGTCACGCCTATTGAATTAAGAAGAGCACTTGGTGTCTCTGTTGGGGATCCGATGGAAATCTTTATGGAAGATGACCGAATCATTTTGCGAAAATATAAGACGGAGAAAACGTGTGCGATTACAGGAGAAATCTTAGACGATAACTTTGAATACGCGAAAGGATTGCATCTGAGTCCAAAAGGCGCAGCCATTCTCCTTGAAGAATTACAGAACGTTACGAAGAAGTAATAATCAATGGACAAGCTTTATAGCATTGTCCGCTTTTGAAAGGGTGGAAGATCAAATCAATGAATGGAAATCAATTGTTCACTGAAATCAAAACGAGTTTTGAACAGGCTATTAACTATGCAGAAGGTCTAAGCACTCAAGATCAGATGGAAAACGTTACTATTAAAGAATTTAACACCACTTATGTCCGAGATATTAGCAACCTATGATTCTAGATAAGTCTAGTCCGCTCCCATTTTCAAAAAGTATCTAGCTGTCCTTATATACGCTGCGTTTTATTCGTGACTCACGTATTCAAGCGTTTGCTTAATGATTAAAGTCTTTAGAGGAGGATGGTTACAGATGAAGTACGAAAAAAAGGCGCTGGATTTAGCGATAGTAGAGGAAAGCGAAATGCGTTCCCGAGGAACTACTTATAGACAGAAAACTGCTCAATACGTTTTACACTTTTTTACCGAGACTGTGCAAAATAATAAACCTCTTACGTTATCAAGAGAGGAAATCAGAAAACTAGTACTTGAAAAATATCAGTTGGATACTGATCGAGCAGACGACGTGTCTAAAAACATTTGGATTCTGTTAGCTAAAGTTAAAGATGAAGACAGACTGGCAGAACTCTATTCATTGGCAAAAGAACGAATTAAAAACCGAAACGTCGATTCATAAAGTAACAATCGACGTTTCGGTTTTTCAGTCTAACTTTTCCTATTCTATCAAGGCTTCACTTCAGCCGTGGGAACGGGGAAATTATCAATGATGAGACCCGCAAGCCAGGAAGTGCCTTTATGCTGAAATGCAGCGTTATCCAAATCTATCTTCTCCATCACCCGCTTTGCGATGGCAGTAGCCGCCGCAGCGCTGAGCATTTTATTCTGCCGATTGGCAAAGTAAATCAGACTTTTCTCTAGATCACGGGTTAGTTGCTCCCTAATGTCTTTCACTTCTTGGCTCACCTCTTCATCACTCCTTTACTCCAAGTTCTTCTATACCTTTAGTATACCCGACAACCTACTTGATTCTCCCTTTAAAAACTCCTGTCGCGTATAAAAATAAAGATGGCAGATTCTATTTGCTTTTCTCGTTTACAGCCATTTTATACAGAATCAAATCTGCCAATTGCTCCTTTTTCCATTTTTCTATTTTTCCACCTTGTGACCAGTAAAGAAAAGGAATAGTTGGATTCCCTATCGGATCAAAGTGGAGTTCTGTCGGCGCATCAATCAATAAGGGCATTGTCGAGGAGTAGAACGATATACGGTTTAGCAATTCGTTAACTTTTATCGAGTTCTCTAACCGAAGAACGAGGAGCGGCTCTTTCGTAGTGGAACCACTATCAACGCCTAAAAAATCGAACCGCTTCGGATTTATGCTCCAATTCCTCATGAGTTCTAGGGTGTGCTCAATTACATCCTCGACTGAACATTCCTGGATAATAAAAATCAGCTGCCTATGGTTTCCTAAGCGAATTTCACCCAATGCATCTGCCAATAAAGCGTTTTCTTGGATTCTGGGTCTCCATATCCACCGAAGACCTTCGTTACTTTTTTGATTCAACTGATTTCTCAGTGTACTGAGAAACTCTTCTTCAAAGAAGAAATCATCTTTCCAATCTACTGCAGGCATATACAAGTGAGAAAAATCTTCTTTCCACTCCATTTCCTCTTTCAAGTACATAGTCCTTCTTCGACGGTAATAACTCCAATCGGCCATACGGTACATGGCAGGAAATCTATAATTATGAAGGGAGATTTCGCACCAGGCTTCTAAGCTCGTTAACCATACATCACTTGAGTTTTTCAAAAAAATCCCTTCTTTTTTTGCTTTTTCTTCCGTCTCATAGATAATCCACAACTCATCAGGCTTTTCGACCCCTTCTTGCAGCTTCAATCTTTTTTGATGAGAAAAATAGTCGTTCAGCTGCCTGATGTGAAAGAACGCTTCTGCGGACCCCGTATTCGCATAGTACATCCAAATCAATCGTTTCTCTCCGTCAATCTCAAACTGATGACGTTCATGGATAACGACTTTGTCGTCCTCTTGCTGTTCGCCTAAGAAATCATATCGTAGTTTACTGTAATTCAGGTGTTTAAAAACATGCTGGAGAGAATGGATGGAGTCAGGGGATTTCCCAATAAGATTTTCGAAATGAAACAATGCATTCAACTTCTGAACCGTTTGATTCAATGGCAGTACATATACATCGAAATGAGGGAACCAGGTACGGGGAGCGGGTAACTTTTCTAGCATATCTATAAGGCTTTTATATACAGCCTTGTCCTGTCTCAAGACGATTTCTTTATCACTTCCATCATAGACAGAAAAGAATAGGATAAACTCCTTCCCTTGCTGCTTCACTTCCTCGACAATTTTAACAAAGTCGGTTTGAAAAACCAGTCCCCAATGATTGTACAACTTCGAATTAACGGAAATTAGACAGACAACCATTAAATCTGTTTCTAAGATCCATTCTGGCCAAAGCTCCATCTTCCTTAAAGGCGCTTTATATCGGTAATCTTTCTGGAAAATGGGATGCACTTCGGAGTGAGTATAAAAAAGATCCATTTCATCCACTTCCTCAACCGCTAAAAACAGATCATGTACCATCTGGGACATCGTCTGACTTTTAGGATTTGGCAGCTGAGGATTCACTTGAATGTCCATACCTCTCCGAAACTCGTCATCTGAAATCCGATTAAATGAATGAAGATGAGTCAAGGCCCGCTCTTTTACGAAATAAAAGTATTGATACAAAACCTTTTCATTATACGTGTAAGGAACCTCAATCCTTCCCAGTATTTCTGCCTCCAACATTTTGCTCAACCGGTTACTTATGACAGAAGAACTCACGGTCCGGTGAGCAAAGTGACGATACAAATCATGTACCATATTGCTTTTTATGATTCCATGGGCTAGAAAATGCTTCAGCATAACGAACTCACTTACTTTAATCGTGATACTTCGACGTCCCATTAGTTGAAATTTATGTGGTTGTAATTGGGGGTTCACTTATCGTTCCTCTCCTTTGGTTTGGGTTTCACTGATGGATTTGAGGTCATTTAGCAACAAATCATCTGTCCATTCAGGTAATTTCAGTAGTTGGTGAGCGAATGAAACAGCTTCTCGGGTAGGAAGGGCATAAACCTTTTTCAATTCTCGATATTCAACTTTTCCTTGCAGAAAGGGAACGGGAGTCGTTATATAGTCTACATAGAGTTGATTAAGTCCTTCGACTCGAACGCTCCGATCCTTCCGTTTATTCTTTTGGACCACATCGATGCTGTCATCTGGAACAGCAAATAGGATGGCGAGTTGATACCCCTCTTTCTGTAATACCTTTTGAAGCCTGTAATATCTACCGAATTTCTTTCTGATAGCGACATGCTCTTGAGAACCTGTATCCAGTTCAATACATAAAAGACGGTTATCCACTTGAAAAATCCAGTCAGGTTCCACTCCGTTTTCCCGAATTAACTTTTTATCCCTAGTTGAAGAAATGAGTTTGCCGGCAACGCCTTTACGATGCGTCAGGCCAGGTATTTCATTCCAGCAACTCAAGTATATTTGATTCGCTAAAATGGACATTGCATCGGTGTGTTTAGAGGGGATTGGACTATTTTTAAATAAGTGATAATCTTTACGCGTCCGATTATTTAAGACCAGTCTTTTCTGTTCAGCCAATAGCCAAAGACCTTTCTTCCCAAGCCGGTAATAATATCGCGGCACTCGGGCTCTCGTCACACTGACATCCTTGGTAAAGCGAATTAAGAACTCTAGCTCTACTAATCGAGTCAATCGATTGCTGATGGCGTTTGAATTTCGCAGTGTATGTGAAGTGGCTTGATAGATGGCATGAATCGACTTGGCCTGCATTGTCCGGTGGGTCCAAACCTGCTCTAACATCTCAACTTCTTCTGCCCTTAGCCAGATCACCTCCTCATTTTTCGTCTGGATTTTCAATCGACTTTTCTCCATAAACTTCTCACTCCTCTATCTTGTGGATTGATTTGATTTCGTAAACTAAACGGAACGCCGCAGTATAAAAACGACTTCTTAAAAGCTTTTTAAACTAAGTAAGTGCTCGGCTAATATTCTTCTTTGACCCTTACCTCCTTTGCGTTTAACTGCATTTCCCCACACATATCGCTTACGCAGCCTCTTACACACCCCTAGTTGGTTTGTGTTCCCACACATATGTCTCTTTTCCAAAGAGTTTTGGCCGCATAAAACGACTATAGGAAACAGCTGTGTCTATTCACTTTTCAAAGGTAGCTAGTGAAAACCTGTTACCGTTTGAAAAAGTTCTCACTTAACGTATTACTCGTTATTTCACAAAATCTCCCAGTTGTTATCGAACTTTCAGGAAGTATTCATTCCCATTTCTTGTAGCTTTAGTTGTTGATCATTTTCTTGTATTCGTGCTTCGAGCTTTTTCTTGAGCGCATCAAAACTCACGTCCTCTGCTCCATCTGAAGCGGCTAGACAAACGGACTCATCGTTCTCAGCAATATACTTTTGTAGGTTCGCTTGAAAGATAGAACAGTAGATAGCGATGGGTTTCTTGGCCGTTCCGTCTTTCATGTACCGTTTAACCGATGTAAACGAAGAGACCGCTAGCGTGAGGAGTGACGCATCAGTGATGACAGGATTCATCTTGCGTACGTAATATTGTGTCATTCGCCAAAATTCACCGATGTATTTGGCATCGTCAAAAAAAGCAGCTAAGATAGCGCGCATGGCTTCTGGAACATTTGATTTTGTTTTTGAGATTTTCTTAGTTTTTTTGAAATGCTGTTTGAAGAACGGTTCGCTTTACGTTTATTAATATTAGTAGTTTTAATATGGTTATTAGCTTTATAGGGTGCCAATTGTTTATTTTGTCCTTTAATTCCCTCACCCTTGATAGCTCTAGCTTCAGTCTCACATTTGCTCTTTTTCTCGGGTGAAGCGGGGGTGCCAATTTTCACGTTCTTTTCGTCATACTGTTGAAAAATCCAAATATTTGTTGAATTATTCCCTCCGCGTTGTTTCCGTTCAATGACTTTGAGAATGCCATTCTTGATCGCCTTGCGTCTCATGCGATGAAACGTGCTTTTGCTAATGCCTCCTGCACAGTCCATTTTCTCAATGGCTCTTAGAATGGTGCCAATTGAGGCTGTCGCAACTCCATAGGCTTTGGCGCAATACTTCGTCAATCTTCGAAAGGCGATGAATTCGGATTGCGTGAAGTCTGATTTATGTACAGCTAAAAACTGTTCTATATGGTTATTGAATTCCTCCAAACTATTGAAATTGCTAAAGGGTTTATATAGCTGAATGTATTCTGTAGTGTTTTTATGTCTCAATCTTGATCCCCCGTTTACTATCTCTAACAAAAAAAGGGAACACCTCTCCATCACAGACTACGCAAGTCTGCGAAATGAAGAGGTGCTCTCTTTAGGTTAAATTTAATTTGTATAATGGATTATGACCCAAGATAAAAAAAGAGTGTCAAAATTATTTAGAATTTTGTTTAATTCTATTCTTTTTTTCATAATAACTCTTTTTACAAAAGGGAATCATGGAAAAATCTTTAGCGATTTTAATTAGGTTGTTTCGCCGTCTCCCTAATTTCTGCCCTTTGTTTTTGTAACAGTTGGTGCCTATTAATATATAATAAAGAATCATTTTGTTTGTTTTCCAATGATTTAATTTTCTCTTTTATAAAACTTTTATTATTTTTCATCTCAGTAAACAGATTTTCTACCATTTTCTCAGCCGAATCCTCTTTCCTCCATCTCCCCCAACTGAATAAATGTCTCCTTCCTTTAGATACTGTGAATCCTTTTTTTAATTGACTTTCCAGTTTCTCTAAAAAATCACATTGGTGCTTATGTTCTTGAATCAGTACTTCTTTCACTGAAGCGACTGTAGCACTTTCTTTCTCCACTATCGAATTTTTGATCTCTTCAATCTCTTCCTGAAAAGAACGTTTGACCATGGCAATTTCTTGTTTCAGCGAATCAAGGGTTTCAGAAACAATAATCACTTCAACTTTTTGCCCTTCTTTCAAAGAGTTAGTTGAATTTCCGATAACCGACTCGCTTTCTTTCTTAATGACACCAAAAGAATGGAGAAGGTCTTCAATATCTACCAACTTCAGCCCTCCTTCGTCCATCAAGATAAAAACCATCTTGAACCGCCAAATAACCTGCCAGTCGTATACGTACCGATTTGCACTCCCTTTTCTTTTCACTTGAAAGTAGGGAAATAGCAGTTCTCTATTCAATGTATTAATCAATCGATGTTCTTTCGCATGTAGAAAAGTTGCTGCTTCTTTTGTGGAATACGTTTTAGACAATTCCATGGATTCAAATCGCGAAAGAGTCTCGAGTAATGTTGATGTTAACCCCATCGAATTGATTTTTTCATAGACAGGGTCATTGTAAAACGTTTCCTCCATCTCCTCTATACTGAATGTCGTTTTTTCTACCATCTGTGTAACGCCCCCACTCATTTGATTATGATCTCTATGTATGAAAAACCTCAAAAAAAGCACCCCAATCTTAACCAGCTTTATCTTGTCAGAAGATAAAGTCTTGGGTCAGATCAGGGTGCTCCTGTTGCTCTGTGTATGTTGTTGTTTATACGCGGTTTGCATTTCGGAAAATAGATTCTCTAGCTGGGTCATTCATAATAGATTAGTTAAAAAATAGCATAAATAGTTGGTGTCGGCAAGGTATTTCAAAAATAAATTAGGTAATGTAATGTGAATAAAAGCTTGAACTGACGCACTATAGAAAACTATTTAGTCAATTCTTTCTCCAACTCCTGAAAAATTTCAAATACTCGAACCTCCAGCCCTTCCGCGATTCGGTAGATGTTTACGAGCGATACGTTTCGGCCTCCTCTTTCAATGTCACTGATATACGTTCGGTGCAGCTCCACCAATTCAGCCAGCCGCTCCTGAGAAATTCCCTTTTCCAATCGAATACGTTTGATCACACGGCCAAAAGCCTGTCGAAGTTGTAAGTTGTCCATAGAAAAAGCGTAGTCACTTGCATACTATAAGACTACAGACTATAAGTGACGTTCTGAAATAAACGTGATATATTTTTAATGATTTCTCTCTTCCTTTTTCGCCCATCTGTTTGGCACTGCATGTTCATTCAACATTAGGCAAATAGAATGGATATGAAAAATGAGAAAGAAACAGTTAAACATATAAGGGGAGAAAAGGATGCCATTAAGTTCAAAAGACGTTGATATTCTAACCAAGAGTGCTGAGATGATTTCAGCAAGTAAACAAAAAGGGATAAGCCCAAAAGAAAGAAGAGAAGTACGCCGCCAGGCCAGCCTCATGCTTCAGGAGGCTTTTGGACTTGATATGCCGCTTTCTTCCAGTCGAGAGGAATTCGAAGAATTCAAATGGCTAAAACCTTCCCCTACCGAACGGTTACTTAAAATTGAAAAAGAGTTACATCAATTAGGCAATGAAGCAGGCAATTATCTGTTTAAAGATGCCCTCACTGAATTCTTTTCCATGGGAAAAGATGAATTACTGGAAATGGAAAAAGATACAGCTGCTTTTATGAAAACCTTTCGAACGAATTACTTAACGAAGTATGGAGAAGTCCTACTTGAGGAGATTGTCCAATTTTTTGATCAAGAAGGACTCCAATTGACCCCAACCATCATGCATCTCCGCCAAGGTCAGTTTCATAGCAATACGGTTTACCCGCTATATACTTACCTATACGACATTTCCTCAAGAGAGGGAAAACAATCCATGCAATCCATTCTCCAAAAGTACAAGATCACCGAGACAGATCTGAAAGAATGCTGCCGAATTAAGAAGAAAAAAACTTATCTCACCCTCTAAAAGAATAATAAAGCCCGCTGTTAGATGTTACTGACAGCGGGTTTTCCTACAGAAAGGACAATAATGATGGAGTTAAAAGGAACTAAGATCTATCTACGACAGATTCACCAGGGCGATATGCCACAGATTCATCAAGCACATGAGGATGAAGAACTGCGTTATCTGACACATACAAAAGAATCCTACACACTGAAAGAAATGACCAAACGGTACAAACAGTTAAGGAAGGATGTGACACGTGAGGATTTTTCGATTTGTGTAACCGAAAGTAATCAACTCATTAGGGACTTAACCCTCTTTGCGATCGATCTAGAAAGTAAAAAAGCGCGATTTCGCCTTACGCTGCATGATAAAAACTACCAAAACAAGGGCTATGGCACGGAAGTGGTGACGCTCGTACAAGATTTCGTCTTTAAAGAGTTAAAACTGAACCGCTTAGAAGTCGAAGTCCTGTCTCATAACTCCCAGGGAATTCACCTATTTGCCCAAACAGGCTTCAAGCAAGAAGGTGTGTTAAGACAATTCGTTTACTTAAATCATCAATACTCAGATAACATTCTCATGGCCATGATCCGCGTCGATTACCATCAAGCGAGACGTGTTCCTTACGAGATGATGTCTATATAAAAAGCAAGCACTTCACTAGTGCTTGCTACAGGTTTAATCGATGGGTTGTGCTTTTCCAGCCTTCTGTTCTCCCTGGCCTTTATAACGCTCGAAAACGAGTTTTAAAGTCGATGTGAGCGATTCGGGCGTTACCCCTAACAACTCCACCATTTCATCAAACGGCTTCTCCTCGACCTTGTAGAGGTGGTAAATATACGCCATCCGGACCTCATCCGTCTTGAATGGTTTCGGCAACACCACGGATAAGCGATGATAAATCTCTTTCATGTTGTTTCGAACATAATCCGCACCATATTTATTGTTCGAAGAGATCAGGTAATCATGCTCCCGAAAGACCGCCCGCTCCTGGGCCTGAACAAGTAAAGACCTTTCCAGTTCATTCACAAAATCCAGCTGCCAAAACACATCCTGTGAAGTGACAAAGTTCATCTCTGTCCGATCCCCTACCTCATGGAAATGCCGAACACGCAAACGCTCGATCTCCTTCATGCGGAAACCCGCCATCGCAAACAAGAAATACAATTTTGCATTCAACGACAAACCTGAGTCTTGAAGAACCCGCTCCTTTTCATCCACAAACTCCTGATACACCAACGTCGCATTCGACTTCTCCAATACGAGCTCATATTCAAATTTCGGCATAAAATCCACCGGCAGCTTGCCTATTTTCCAAAGGTAATGGAAATACTGGCGGAGATGCGATAGTTTCCGCCGAAGCGTACTGGCCTTTAAGCCTTTAGCTTTCTCCTGATCCAAGAAAGCCCGAACATCTGCAGGTCTAAGTTCATGTGACTCCACCAACTTGTCATACCGCTGATTCACAAACTGAAGAAACGTCTTGATCAACTCCAGCTCAATTCCCAAGGTCTCAGAAGAGATCCCCTTCTCAATCCGATACTCTTCATATCCCTGCAACATAGCCTACACCTACCTTCCATTTCATTCAGTTTAACAGGTCGAACAAAACTCCCCAACTTCAGAAAGCCCCATTCCTAATAAATATATCCATCTAGCTAAAAAAGATAATCCTGAAAAACGACCACGTATACAGATATGTATTGGCAGACTGGACTATTAAGAAGAATTGAATTTTTTTCCATTTAACAGCGCGTTTGGTTGCGGCGTCAGCATCTCCAGTTGGTCTTCCAGTTCACGCAGGGCCAATCGGTTTTCAACAGTCGTTTGGAGCAGAGCAACAGCTTTATAGTAGGTGGCTCGGTGTGTTTGGTTAAATGCCAGGGCACACTGAAGCAGCACAGCGACAGAGGTTAAGCCGGTCTGCGCGCTGCGTCCTTTTCCTGTTCGTTTGATGAGCACCTTCTTGGAGTTGCGGATGAGTTCGTTAAACGTGCTGCGGGGTATGCCGACGGCTTCGCATAGCTCTTTTTGGGTCGTCCACTTGATCGGCTGCGCCACACTGGTTTCCGCTTGAATATACAGCAGCAAGTCTTCTTCCCATTCGGTGTAGTGGCTGCGTACACGATCCTTCCGCTCTTTCTTGAACTTCCACCAGCCCCCGACATAATTGGAAATAGCGATGTCTTGTCCTGGGAGCCATTCGTCCAACAGTTCGCGGATATACGTTTGGTGTGCCCCTTTGAATTTGCCTTTATAGGCACTTCGCACAATCTTCTGGACCTCGCTGTGCCGGAGCGGGACCGATAGCGCTGTGTTGTATTCATCCAGCAGGTTCAAAGTCTCCTGAAGCCCCTTCCCTGCGCTGTAGCAAGCGAGCGCGAGGGTGAACATCAAGTTGTCACGCCCAATCTGGCCGGAGCTGCCTTTTACGTGACGCGTAGCCATCAAGGCTTGGAACCATTCAGATTGTGTCGGATCCAACATAGGTTGTTTCGTCTCTATGACAAATAACCCTCTCCCTTGGTCGTCGTCTTGCCGTTTGGACCAAGCGATGAGGGAACCCAGGGAAAACAGCATCTCCTCTGAGAACCAGCGGATATTGTCTGGTTTGGGTACACGGAAAAAACCAAAATCATTGCAGGACAGATCTACTCCCTGCAGGACCTTGGCGAGGCTGCGTTTGATGTTTTCGGAAATCCGCTTGGCCACTTTCAAGCCGCGGTAGTCGTGTTGATTGCTGATGAAGAGCGGTTTCTCGAGCACGAAATATACCTGAAAGCCCTTCGGCGTCTCCAGAATCATCGTCGGGATACCCACGCTGTGATCGAGGGCTGCAGTGAGGATTTCGGTGTACGGCTGTTTTTTTGTATCGATGTCAACAACAAAGGTGTTAATTTGTTGGAGATTCCGCTCTTCGTGTCCCTTTAGGTGCTTTCTTTCATCATCGGAATACCCTAAGTAATTATATACATTGGGAGTCCAATGAGAAAGACCAAGAATATCCTCTAAGAGGGTCTCCAAAGATGTCACTACATAACCTTTGACGCCTGCAGGTGTTTGGAGATCCTCTTTAGAGCGTACTACACCAATTGCTCCTCTTTTACGTGTTAAAAAGCTTTTTTTAGCTAGTACTTGTTCTGGAAGTGCAGCAGAGGAACCTATCATTTTAAATGTCTCTATACCATTTTGAAGAATCTTCAAAGCGACGTTTTTCGTGGTATTCACTGTTCTTCCAGCTCCTTCTTACTTCCTAACTAAATAAGAATACTTAATTAGTACCAAATTATAGAAGAGCTAAACCCCTTATACAATAGGGATTTACATCATATTTCTTTACTGTAGATTAGTAGATTAATCTACTAATCTACTAATCTACTAATCTACTAATCTATCTGTCTACTAATCTACTAATCTACTAATTAACAAATCTACTTGTAGATTTGTAGATTTTAAAGTTAAAAATTTAAGAGAAAAATCTACAAATCTACTTGTAGATTTGTAGATTTGTAGATTATAAAAATCATAAATTTCTCTTTAAACGCCTATATATTAGCCTTCAAAATAATTTAATATAAACTAATCTACAAGTAGACTAATCTATTTGTAGATTAGTCTACTTGTAGATTAGATAATAAACTATTAAATCTACAAGTAGATTTGTAGATGAATCTACAAATCTACTTTCTTTATTCTTTCATTTAATATAAATTTACAAATCTACTTGTAGATAAATCTACAAATCTACAAATCTACTTGTAGACGATTTTCCTGGCCCTATAGAATCCAACTAAAAAAGAGAGAAAATAAGTAACATTTTCTCTCTACTTGTTATGCATTTTACTTTTATACAAATCTAAAATGATTTCCAGCTGCTTCTTTTCATCTTTTGACAAAATATTATTTACATACTCGTCAAATAGAACATCAGTTAATTGGTCCACCGTATCTGCAATGCCCATAGTAACTAAAGCATTTAACTTGTTCTTCATTCCTACGCTTACTCGAACCGTAGTTGTTTTTTCAACTGTTGAAGATTTTACTTTAGGTACCTTTTTTTCAACGACTTCTTCTTTAATCTGTTCTGGAAGATCTTTTAAGGAGAATGTGGTTTTTGGAACAACCGTTTGACTTCTCTCAATTCTTTTTGGCTTTCGTTTCAACAAATCAGACATCTAGATTCGCCTCCTTAGGGAGCGGAAAATCAGATGGATCTGTGACAGCTTGCAACCTTTCCAAAAATTCGTTTGCAATAACTGTATAATTTGAAATTACATTCCGATCATGCATGTCGTCTTCAGTAATTCCAGTCATATCAAAACGTTTTAATCTTTCCATGTTTTTTACAATTCCTCTAAATAAGTTGTGCTCTCCAAACATCTCTTTAGCATTTTCTAAGGTTAACGTATCCACGGCTGCTTGGTTTTTTAATAAAACTGGCAAGATGCCTAAAATATCTAAGTCCGCATCATAATCATCTATTAGAGTTTGAAGGTATTGTGTAAAAGCTTCTGCGCCTTGTAGACTGCGTTCTTGTGTTTGAAGAACAACGACAACATATTGTGAAGCGTATAATGCTGAATCAGTAATTATAGAGAAAGTAGGAGGGACGTCAATAAATATAAAATCAAAGTCTTTCTTTAACGGTTGAAGCAATGATGAAAAGAATTGTACCCGATCAACCTCAGAAGGAAACTTTTTTTCTAAAAACTTTGGATACAATGCAAAGTCGCTGAAACTAGGAAGCAGAAATAAGTTTTCTTTTATTGGTGTAATAATACTTTTTAAATCTTCACTTTGTATTGCTGACATTAACGTTTTTTCAAAACTAGTTATCTCATCTTCTAAATGTGTTTTGGTCCGTAGATAAAGACTAGTAGCATTTGCCTGTGGATCTTGATCACTTAGCAAAACCTTATATCCCATTTTAGCTAAACAATATGCAATCATAGTGCTGTTTGTAGTTTTCCCTGTACCACCTTTGAAGTTGCCGAATGTAACCACTGTGCAAGAATCGTTCATCATTTTTCCTCCCATACTTAAATTTAGAAAATATTGTTTTACCAAAATGTAGATTTGTAGACTAATCAATAAAACTGATAAATTAAATTTAACATTATTAAAACTATGATACAACAATGAATTCACTATATTTAGTTATTTGTAAGACTATCTACAAATCTACTTGTAGATTTGTAGATTTGTAGATTTAAAGTATTTTAAAAATATAATATATGCACCTTCTTTCAAATTCAGAAAAAACAATTAAGAGCAAATAACTTGTAACAGAAGGCTTTCACATCCAGTTATTTATAAGAGACAAAAGAAGAAATTCGTATAGTGACTTTTGGAAATTAATTAAATAAAGGAATGTAATACAAGGGGGAATTTCAATTACTAGAGGAGTCATCTTAGGTGTAGCAATCTCTTTCTTTATACTATTCCGTTTGTCAATTTAAGCTAGACAGATCTATACCATTCAGCTGACTCATAAATGCTTCCAAAGGGGTTTGGTAATCCAATGACTTTCGTGGAATGTTATTCCGCTTGTCGGCGACCGTTGTGATAAACGGCTGATCCACTTCGTTGAAGTCCATTTCTTTTGGCAGGCCATCTTTTCGAAGCAATCCATTAGAGTTTTCATTCAAGGCGCGCTGAGAAGGGGTACCCGGATCCGCAAAGTAAATGGAGACGTCGTGCCGGTTGCACAACGGTTTTTAATTGGAGAATTCCTTTCCGCAATCAAACGTGATGGACTTGAACAGATTCCGCGGGACCCCTTGAAACCAGTGGTTCAGTGCGGATTCAATGTCGCAGGCCTTGCGTCCTTTAGGCTTTAGGGCGATGATGACTTTCGTCAGCCGTTCGACCAGCGTAATCACGGCACTTTTGTGGCGGGCGCCCACAATGGTGTCGCCTTCGAGATGCCCGAACTCTTTTTGAAAAGAAGGATAATCAGCATCCCGTTCGGTGATGTGCCGTTTGAACGTCTGCTTTCCACGTCGTTCTTGGTGGCCATTGGGTTTCCGTTTTCCTTTCATCGGCAGTGTAGCTGCATCAAAGACCCGATTTTTGAACATGCGATAGAGCGTGCGTGCGGAACAGTCGATGGCCGTTTCTGCACGGCCGACAATGACATCTGGGGTCCAGCCCTGAGCCACCTTTTCTTGAATATAGGCCGCCTGTTTCTTTGGTAAGACGATTTTTCGTCGGCCGCAGCGTTTCTTGTTTTGCTTGTATTGGGTGTAGAAGTCCAGGGCTGTACGCCCTGCTTTCAAGAAATTGATGACATTGTAGATCGGCTGCCGGGAACGATTCAGGCGCGCAGCAATCCACGCCACAGGTGTGTTTAGGTGGAAATAGGCTTCTATCATCACCAGTTCATCCGTGGTAAGATGGGTGTAGGTCATTCGTGATCACTCCTATGTTTTTCTTTGGTCGGAAAATACATTTAGAGTGTACCACGAATGGCTTTTTCAGTTGTCTAGCTTAATTTTACAATCGGCGTTTTGTTGAATAAGAGATACTTTTCGATAGATTTTATCAAAATGGCAAAAGCCGGCTTCGTTGACAACAAGTCGTGGAAAGCGTTAAGTTTAACTGGAAGACACCTGGAATTTAGAAGTTGCAGGAAAAGAATCCAATACGTCACTATTTAAAGTAAAAACGATTTTTTCAAGAGAAGGGAGCAATTATTAATGCAAAAGAAAATTTTTATTTCACCAAAAAAATATATTCAAGGTGCTGGTGTTCTAAGTCTGCTTGGTGAAGAAGTTGCTAAAATTGGAGTAACGCCCTTTGTTTTATCCGATAGTACGGTTTGGGGAATAACTGGAAGTACAGTTGAGGAAAGCTTCCAAGCATCCAATACTTCTTATATTTATGAAGAATTTACCGGAGAAGCTTCCAATACAGAAATTGAGCGTCTGACTAAGATAGGGAAAGACAAAAAAGCTGATGTTGTCATCGGGTTAGGCGGTGGAAAAACGATAGATACGGCAAAAGCCGTTGGGGATGCGCTTGGAATTGCTGTCGTGGTTGCTCCTACAACTGCATCTACAGATGCACCAACCAGTGCGCTATCCGTAATTTATTCTGACGATGGAGTATTTGAAGGATATAAATTCTATACCAAAAATCCGGATTTGGTTTTGGTCGACTCAAAAGTAATCGTCAATGCGCCGGTGTTTCTTTTGGCTTCAGGTATGGGAGATGCGATGGCCACGTTTGTTGAAACCCGAGCTTCATTGAAACGAAATTCAAATACCATGGCTGGCGGGAAGGCAACTCTTGCTGGACAGGCTATTGCGGAAAAGGCTGAAGAAGTGCTGTTCGATCAAGGTATTGCTGCATACAGAGCTGCGAAACAAGGGCTTGTCACACCGCAAGTCGAAGCAATTATCGAAGCGAACACCTTATTATCAGGACTAGGATTCGAGAATGGCGGATTAGCGTCAGCACATGCTATCCATAATGGCTTTACTGCACTTGAAGGAGAAATCCACAAGTTGACTCATGGCCAAAAAGTAGCCTATGGTGTCTTGACTCAGTTAGTACTAGAAGGATACGCAGAATCTGATATCTTACGTTATGCAGACTTCTTTAAAGAAATTGAGTTGCCAACAACTCTGAAAGATCTTCATTTAGAAAATGCGCCCTATGAAGATTTACTTAAAATTGGAGAACTGGCCACCGTGGCAGGAGAAACATCGCATAACATGAATCCGGAACTTACACCGGAACAAATTGCAGATGCCATTTTAGCAGTAAACGCAATTACAACTGCTTGATTTTTATCGAGAGTAAGTATATTTAGATGGAAGCATATCTAAGAGGGAGTTAACTCATCAGCATGAGTTAGCTTCCTTTCTTTGATTTTACATGTTCGCAAAATATTAATTTAACGAACAAATAAGTTATATGATAAAATAAAGATATTCTTAAAGGTCCCCTAAGTTATAATGAAATCAACTAAATCTTACAAAAAGCAGGTGTTATATGATGACCAGCTTTAATCGAGTGGATGAATTAAAAAGTCAATTAGACCAACATAGACCACTTCCAGTAGCTGCAGTAAAGAACTTACGCGATGTCTATCGTGTGGAATGGACTTATAACTCAAATGCTATCGAAGGGAACACGTTATCGCTGATTGAAACCAAAGTAGTCATGGAAGATGGCTTAACCATTGGTGGTAAACGATTGCAAGAACACTTTGAGGTAATTAATCACTCTGAAGCTATCAGCTATATTGAGGACCAGGTTACTCAGACAGCAGAGTTGGATGAGCGAACGTTAAAAACTATCCACCATTTGATATTAAAGAACATTGATGATGAAAATGCAGGGAGATACCGTTCGATCAATGTGAGGATCTCCGGTAGCCAGCATGAGCCACCGCATTTTCTCCAGGTAGAAAATGCAATGCAGGAGCTTTTCGACTGGTATAACCAAGAAAAAGACCGACTCCATCCTGTAGAGTTGGCTGCGCTATTCCACTTTAAATTCGTCTATATTCACCCATTTGCAGATGGCAATGGGCGAACAGCTAGGCTGCTGATGAATTTGATTCTAATGAGCCACGGCTATCCCCCAGCTATCGTCAAAGCTGAAAATTCACAGCGCTTAACCTATTACGAAGTGCTCGAAACAGCAAGTGTACAGGGTAATACGCAACCCTTCATTGAGTTGATTACTCAATGCGTAGAAGAAAGTTTAACGATTTACCTAAAAGCGATTTTATAAGGCGTCTTTCATTAACTCGCTGATTTTCTAGAAACAAGTCTTTTCACTTCAATATGTTCGCTTAAATTACATTTTGCGAAGTTATATTCTTATACTAAAGGAGGTACAGATGATATGGCCATGACACCCGAAGAGCTTCAAGTCCTCCAACGCATTGAAACACAGCTCACTACCATGCCCTTTTACGTGGTCGAATACGTTCGATCCAAAAAACGGGCGGGACTTTCCCCTGATACTTTGTTGCAGTACTTATATCGCTATCAACACTTCTTTCAATGGCTGCAGCGGGAAGGTCTAGCGACGTCTTCTGACCTGGCTTCGATTCCCTATACACTATTGGCAGAAATGAAAAAACAAGATATGGAACTCTACATTGAGTATTTACGAGAGGAAACCATCCCTTACGAAAAAGATACGACAAAAAAACGCGGCGATGCGGTTGTGAATTTATCTATTCATGCGCTGAAGTCTCTTTTCAACTACTTGACGAAGGAAACCGAAACTGAAGATGGAGAATCTTATTTCTACCGGAACGTGATGAGCAAAATCGTGCTGCATACGAAAAAAGAAACGGCAAGTCGCCGGGCTCAAAAAATCAGCTCGGTCATCTTGAATGAACAGGAGATTCATGAATTTCTTCATTTTGTCGAGCATGACTATGAAACAACCTTAACGAATGGCATTTCAAAACAGCGATTTTCTCGTGACAAAGAACGGGACCTTGCCATCCTCTCCCTATTCCTCGGTAGTGGCATTCGCCTCGGAGAAACTGCACGGATTCTGACGAAGAAAGTCAATTTGAAGAAACAGCTAATTGACATTAAACGTAAGGGAGCTAAAGAAGACACGATCGGCGTCATGGATCAAGCGATGGGTCACTTGAAATCTTATCTCAGCATTCGAGAAAATCGCTATAAAGCGAGCAATGAAGTCCCTTTTCTTTTTGTTACTCTGTATGGTGGCGCTGCGCGTCCTCTCTCTCGTCGGTCGATTGAAAACCTGGTGAACAAATATACAGCGGCCTTTGCACAAGGGGAAGGCATGAGTCCTCACAAGCTTCGGCATAGTTTTGCAGCGGACTTTATTCGGAATGGCGGCAATATCGTGCTCTTGCGAGACCAATTAGGACACAGCAACATCGAAACAACCTCCCTCTATACGAATCTATCGAATAAAGATAATCAGCAAGTCCTATCTAGAATGGAGAAAAACCGCACGAATCGATTGAACAATCATATGGATTTAAATAACTGAGAGAAGTTTCAAGAAATCTATATTAGATCGCTAAATTAAAAGCATTGGAGAAGAATTCCTTCTCCAATGCTTTTTCTATGTCAGAACATGAATTTACTGAGAGCGTAAAATATCTTGTGTAAATGAATAAATAGAAAAAGGAAGACCTTTTCTTGTAGAATTAAGTCACCACAACCAATTCACAGAAAAGAGGCCTTCCCTATGACTCAGTTTACAACAGAACTTATGCAAGCTCTAGTAAAAAAAGAAGACATCTCCGAAGTTTTTCGCAAACATTTGGAGACGGCGGTGAATACACTTCTTCAAACGGAACTAACAGCGTTCCTGGATTACGAAAAATACGACCGCATCGGGTTTAATTCCGGCAACTCACGCAATGGTGTCTACACGCGGACACTCCGTACGGAGTATGGGGATTTAGAGCTTTCGATGCCACGGGACCGGAACGGCGAATTCGACCAACAGACGGTCGCTCCGTACAAGCGCTCAAACGATACGCTGGAAACCTTCGTTATTCATATGTTCCAAAAAGGCGTGACCATGTCCGAGATATCGGACCTGATCGAGAAAATGTACGGCCATCATTACACGCCGCAAATCATTTCCAATATGACGAAAGTCATGAGCGAACAGGTCGAGGCGTTTAAATCTCGTCCGTTAGAACAGCGTTACGCGTGTGTCTATCTGGATGCAACTTACATTGCCCTCAAGCGCGACACGGTCTCGAAGGAAGCCGTCTATATTACGATTGGCATCCGAGAGGACGGCTCAAAAGAAGTGTTGGCCTATACAGTGGCACCTACGGAATCCGCATTCGTTTGGGAAGAAGTCCTGTTGGACTTGAAAGAGCGCGGTGTCGAAGAGGTGCTTTTGTTTATCTCCGACGGCTTGAAAGGCATCACCGATCGCATCTTCGCGGTCTTTCCCGATGCTCAATATCAGGCGTGCTGCGTTCACCTGTCGCGCGGGATCCGCCACAAAGTTCGCGTTACCGATCGCAAGGAGATTCTGGATGATTTCAAATCGGTCTACCGGTCAGAGAACCAAGAACTGGGTGAAAAAGCGTTGAAAGCCTTTGTCGATAAATGGAAAACGGCCTATCCCAAAGTGGCGAAATCGTTGGAAGCGAATCCCTATATTTTCACTTTCTACAGCTTCCCAAAATCCATTTGGCGAAGCATCTATTCAACGAACCTGATCGAATCGTTCAACAAGAACGTAAAGAAATACAGCAAGCGCAAGGAACAATTTCCGAACGAAGATTCCTTGGATCGCTTCCTGGTTTCCCAGTTCGAAATCTATAACCAGAACTTCTCCACCCGTTGCCATATCGGATTCGATCAAGCTCGTGCAGAGCTGACTGAGATGTTCAAGCAAACCTAATCGATATACATACAAGAAAAGGATTTACTTATTTACACATAATTATTGACGGTCTCAAACAAAAGCCTGACAGATAGCTCTTCTCAATCTTGGTTACCTTATTGTTTGCGTACTCTTCTTTAACTGGTGCAGTCTTTTTCGATACAGGTAATGAGTCACTAGATAACGTCGAACGAACACAACCTTGAAGCCGCAGAAATGGTATTTCGCCTACAAACGATAGGTCGCTTGGACCTTATGAATAGGCTTAAAAGGTGTCACGTAGTAAAGTTCATGAGGACAAACCAACGATACTTTGTATAGTGTTAAGAAGATTTCTTTTGACACTTCATAATGTTGAACATAGTTAGGTAATAACTTCATTTTTTCCGTCGCATGTTCTAGCTTCAGCTCTTCTACATTTACCCATATTGGTTCTATTTTCTTCGTACTATACGGGGTTCCTTGATGGACGAACTCTCTTGTTAAACGCGCGAATAGTGTCAGGAATACTATGCCATTTTCTTCATGTATATGCTTTGAACGTGTAAAAAAATAGGTGGCAGTTTTTGAGACATCCGAATACTTACGTTTAATTTCCATCTATTTTCCTCTCCCTTTCGTTTAACGACATGATGAAGAATGAAATGCGCCTTCATTTTATAGGCGGATGTTCCTGTTTTATCAGGCGCTGTCTTTCTTGGGTGCTAAAACCTTGCCCATATAGACTTCGTTGTGCAGTTTGTTGAGAAGAACAACTGAGCTTTTCCGGATTCCCTCTACTTCATATCCACTTTGTTCAAAACGCATACGCGCCTGCACGTTTTCTTCTAACATCGTAAGTTCAAAACGTTTGATGCCTTTTTCTTCTGCCCATTCTTCTGATTTTCGCATAAGACTAGAAAAACGTCTAAATCGTACTCGATGTCTTGAATAAAAAGCTCAACCACTGCCCGATGAGCAGCTCGCTTCAATTCATTCCCTGTAATTTTCATATATCCAACATGTTCACCGTTCAGAATAGCCAACAAGATGACCGAGTGCCCTATTTGATTGCATGCAGTAATTTGCTGTCTGAAGCCTTTTTCTGAAGTTTCCTGGTGTTCCTGCCCCTCGATAAAAAACGTTAATTTTGCATTCTCTTTTTTGTATAATTTGGAAAGGGAAGGCGCATCTCCATGCAAAGCAGGACGGATAATTAAAGTATCTTTATCACTCTCATTTTTGAAAAGTGGATCTTCTCTTTCAAAAACGATGTATTGATTTGGCTTCACATACTTTACCACATACCCTGCAGCGACCCATGCCTGATAGTGCCTTATATATGATTTCTCTTTTTTCCACCAACTGTGATTCAAATATGCACTGCTCGGGAGACTATATCCCATAATTTTCTCGATCTCTGTGAATTTTAATGTAATGATTTGATTCGTCGATTCTGAAAAGTACATAGCTAACGAGCGATATTTCTTTTCCAATGCTGTCACCACTCAATCCCTCCTACTAAAAAAGTTATTTTGTCATTTTGTAACGTCCATTTATGCTACTTAGAAAAAAACGCCGCAAAGAATCGTGGGATTCCTTGCGGCGTTGCTAGTAGCGCCATAGTCTAAAGCACATCACCTATTTACGTCATTCAATTAGATACGATTAAGAATAAACATTTATAGTTGTTGATTTCATCTATACGGTAAAAAACAAACGGGACAAGCAACGATCTGACTGTCTAATGATATTTTATCTGCATTTATGAGATAATTTCCTCAAAAAAGTCTATGAAAACAGTTCGTTTGTGTCCTTCAATAAATTTAAATACCCACTTTACAAAACAAGTAAACTGGTCAAAATAAGCGTTGTGCTCGTTGTCCTCTTACGTATATATACCGATACGTCCACCTCGTATGAAAATGAGTCACGTGTAGCGCTTCTACTTCTGGAATTAAAAGCGATGATTTATGTTGGTGCCTTGTCTTGCTCTTTTTTCTTTATACATGGCTTGATCGGCTTCCTTCAACATGGAGGACACTGTAGCTTCAGGATGAGGCATAGCTAGACCAATACTAGTCGATACAGACAGCGACATCCCTTCAATTGTCCATGTTTTTTTCATTATATTTCTAATTTTCTCGATGACAGTCAACGCACAATTTACGGAGTCTATATTGGCTAAGAGAATAATAAACTCATCTCCTCCTAAACGCGCCACGACATCGCTTTCAAATACAGTTGTTTCTAAACGTCTGCCAAACTCCTGTATGATGGCATCACCTGTCTCATGTCCCCATTGATCATTTATTTGCTTGAACTCGTCTACATCTAGCAGCATTACGGCAAAATGCTTCTCTTTCACGCGAAAATCAATCAATGCTTGTTCAAGTGACTCCTGAAAGTAGCGACGATTAGGCAGGTTAGTCAACGGGTCACGAAAGGCCAGTAGTTCTAACTTGGCTTCATATTTTTTTTGCAAATCGATGTCTCGAATGATAATTACCATATGGCTGTAAGACTCGGATGCATCAAAAACTGGCTTCGCGAGTAATTCTGACCAAATCCAGTGACCATTTTTGTGCTTAATGCGGATGCGTTTTTTACAAATCTGTTTTGTGAGTATGGCTTCATCTATTGAGGTGTTCAGTGCCTCCTGATCTTCTATATGGACTCTAAGTAGCGCATCATGAATCGTATAATCCTCAGGTTTAATACCGTAAAGCGTTTCTACGGAAGGAGAAATATACAAATTCTCATTCTGGCGATTAATTAAAATAATAACGTCATGAGAATTCTCCGCAATCACTCGAAGGTTCTTTTCACTTTCCATATACAATTCAACCAAATGATCCAGTTCGCGCATATCTTTTAAAATGACATAAAATCCCGTTGTTTGGTCTTTTACCTTAATCGGAATACACTTCGCCAAGACGCTTAACTGCTTATTTTCTTTCTGGAGAACACTGACGCGGAAATCTTTGTATATGCCCCCAATTGCATGTCGAAAATTTATCAGCGCTTCTCGTTGATCTTGAGGAGCAATAAAGTTTAAGACTCTTCGTTTATATAATTCGTCTTCAGGTAATTGCCCAACAACGAGTCCCATTGGATTAGCCCCTGTTATTCGTCCCTTTAAATCTATCGTAAAAATAGCATCTGCATGATGTGCAAATAGCGATTGATAATAAGAACGGCTGGTTTCGAGATTCATTAACGCTTCTACGCTTACTTGCTTGGCTTCGACTTCTCCAGTGATGTCCTGCACAATGCTCACAACATGTGTACATCGCCCTTCTTCATTAAACATAGGAGTAAGGCGAGTTTTGGAATAGCGAAGCTTTCTATGAGGATCTATATAAGTGTCTTCATAGGAGATCGATTCACCACTCGTTAATACCTTCACATATTGGGAATGAATCATTTCGGCTAACTCGGCCGCTTGCGTTTCCATAAAGGTTTTGCCAAGTGAATCTGGTGTTAAGTCCGTCTTATCCATCGCGGCTTGATTGATAAATTCATAAAAAAGCCCATCCTCATCGACCCGGACGATAAATACCATTTCTTGTATTCCGTTCATTAACGCTCGATCGATTGACAATGATGCTTGATGCTGAATCATACATAAGCCCCCTACAATGCTTTTTGACAAACGTTATTTCTCCATATATTTACTTATGATAACAGAATATTCCTCGAAATGTACCTTTTACCCCATAAAAACTTTTTCCATAAAGAGACTTTTTGCTTACTTACTACTGTATCTAGATTAATTCAATATGAATCTTAAGCTTTATCAAAACTACCTAAAAATCTCATGCAATATATGAAGAAAATTGCTTGTTAGTTACTTCCTTTTATTCAGCTACTCCGTCACTTGAAACCTCCCATTCATCCAACCCAACCTACGTTTTGCTGTAAGTAAACATTGCCTCAGATAAATGCGATTTTGAGGCGCAATAAGCTAAATCGCTTGAGATTCTCCCTATACTTCTTATAAAAAATAGAAACTCCAACTATTTTATCGATATTTCTAGGCTTCGAGATAAAATAAATTTCCTCACCCAATTTTTTCTCAAATATGCTTTATTTCAGAAAATACCGATATAACCGCCTTAAATATTCCTTAATATCCCATAAATAAGATCCCTTTTTACCTTTCTTTATTAAAATTAATTTTTATCTTTAAACATATAGTTCATATATATGTATTTAATTTCAAAAAAAATAAATATAACTCGCATTAGTGGGTATATAAGTTGTGTGTCGCTCACTTTATAAAGGGTATTAAGACTCATATTTTATTGAAAAGAGATCTTTTTAAGTAAAAGGTTCGTTGTTCTGCTGATATTGAAAATGTAAGAAAGCAGGCATTTCGAGCTTCAGCGGTATATTTCTTTCGGTAATGCAATAATAAATTCCTTTTGCATTCATTGGACCGAACGTAATGTTCCAACACCACAGAACGACAAGACATTACTTCAGACGAATCCTCTTTTGGAAACTTTTCCCTTCATGATCGAACACCAGAACCCGGGTAAAGTGATCTGCCGTCCGTTAGTTTTTACAAAAAAATTTAAAATGATGCAAAGTCGAAGTGATCGAGCTAGAAATACCTCAGCCATTGATTCTATCTTTCGCTATCATTCAGGAGGTTTTCTATAGAAATACAAGCATTTTAGAAAGTGGAATGGAGAATCAACACAGGATATTTTAAAGAAAAAGCCTGCACAGAATTTATGTGGTCGAAGGTTTGAAAAAATGGAGCATGGCGTAAGAAGCGTTTGTTGCCTGGAGGCATTTCCATCGATGTGAAAAAGACAACGATTATTTGTTTGAGGGACAACCGACTAAAAAAATAAGACAACGTTTCGAGTGTGGAAGCAAAAAGCGTTAACGAACGCCGTACTTCAACTAATAAAAACGATTGAGATTGAAAGGAATTTAAACCAATGACTATAGCGCTTGAAAAAAAATATATTCCCTTAGCAAACTATTTTTCCATGGCAACAGAACCACTCCTGACGCTACACCTTTCTGAAGTTGAAAAGATCATTGGCCAGAACCTACCTAACAGTGCCTATTTAAATCAAAGTTGGTGGGAAAAGACTAAAGCGCCCTCTAAGTATTTTCATGCTTGGATCGACCATGGCTACAGAGTCAAGGAATTTAAACCAAATCGTTTTGTCAGTTTTGAAAGAATGGATCTTCTGGATAAAAACGGCGGAAATAATGATTATGAAAAGAAAGATATTTTGCTTATTCGCCAAGCTAAACATAGTGACGCTCGCTTTCTAGCAGAGTTGCAGAAGCAAATTGAAGGAGAATCGGACTTTCTATTGTATGGAAAAGAGGAACGAGCACTGTCTACACAAAAAATGAAAAAGCAGATTATTGAGTGGAATCAAAGCGGTCATTCAATCGCCTTTCTTGCTATTTTAAACGGGGAACACGTCGGTTATTTAATGGTCGTAGGAAATGAGGCCAAGCGAGCTAGTCACCGTGCTGCTTTGCTTCTTGGGATTCAAGCTGATGCACAAGGGAAAGGAATTGCTTCCTCCCTTCTTCAAAAAGCTGAAGAATGGGCTGCTACAAATACCATCACTCGTCTCGAGTTGATTGTTTCAGACGAAAATACTCCAGCTCAAAAGCTTTTTGAGAAAAATGGATATGAACCAGAAGGTATTCGTAAAAACTCAATAATAACCAATAATAAACTGCACAATGAAATTTATATGGCTAAGTTTTTAGATTCCCCAAAAAGAACAAGAGCTTCGAACTCATATTATGCCCAATGATGCGTTTTTGATTCTACATCATTAGTCGACTCTTGCAGTGTAAACCATTTGCAGTTGCTACCCTTCCTATAGGCAATATCGAGACCATTTAGTCAACTGTCATCGTCTACAAAATCTTCAGTTCGACGTATCTCAAGGCATGATTAGTTTTGGCTTATGTTCAAATAGTTTTTTATTAAAGGCAAAATTTGAGCTAATAATTCTTCATCAGTTAGTTCAATTCCGCGCTCAGTCCAGAACGTGTATGCAGTACCTTTAAGGGCATCTAGTGTATTAACTTCACGGTAAGGGTTATCTTTGCAACAAAATACAGATGAGTTATGAAACGCCTTTACGTAGTTAATTTGTTCAGTGATAGCTTCTGTATTTATATTGTCGTTACTTGGACTGTAAACTAGAGTATAAAAATTCGAATTGTGAAGTGTTCTATTGTTTGAAATGAAAACCTCGGGGGGCAACATGCTTTCTTGCCAATAGACAATCTCTACATTTGAATTTAAAGCATGCAACCCGACTTCAGTTAAAGAATCGTTCCACATCCTCGGCTTGTAACCGCATTGTTCGACATAGTTAGAAACTATGTTCATAAACCTTATATATTCATCTTGAAAGCTAATTGTTCCTGGTACTTCGTCACCGCCTATTGAGAATATGAGCTGTCCTTTATATTTATCTTGCTTAAACAACGAGGCTATTTCCTCAATCAAGTATTTGACATGTGTTGCTGCACTGGGATTATCAAAGTAGTCAACTAGATTGTCATCGAAGTCTGACACAATCGATTTATAAAATTTTTTATCGAACCTTTCTTTCACCAGATTCAACCACCCTTTTGAATGGCTTGGAACATCAAAATCCGGAATGATCATCACATCTCTATCGTTTGCGTAAGTGATGAGTTCCAAAATTTCGCCTTTAGTGAGGTATTGATCATTCGTTTTCGTCGAAGTCTGACCTAGAATTTCAGAGAATACCCGGTATCCCTCTGCATCTGAGAAATGCAATTGAAGATAATCTCCACCACTTGATTGAATCTCATCAATTATGCGCATTAAGAACATCAATGAAACGTGACGTCTCGAAGTATCTAATATGACACCGCTGATCAACCGAGAACGAGTGGCTTCTTCGTGGAGGTGCTTCGGTAAATGGAAGAGCTCTTTTTTGATGCGGTTCGGCAATATAAAAACCTCCTTTCTACATAGTGACCTTTCAATAAAGAAGTTACTAAAGTGGATACACTTATTTTTTTCCAACAACAATTCTGGATGCAAAGAAATCTCGGAAATTAAGCTGGAAACTGCTTATTTTAAATAGAAACATACGAAAGAAGGAACATTGAAATGAATTTCTTTTCAGAACCATATGGTGTGGTTGCAAGTTTTGTTTTCTGGTATCCATTTCTAATGGCACTTTTTTGGATGGCAGGATCTATTCTGTTTTTAAGAACAAAAGAAAATAAACAAAGTGATATCGATATAGATGGATTTGATTGGCCGATGATCAGTATCCTCGTTCCTTGTTATAACGAAGAAGATACGATCATGGAGACCGTAGAAAACCTAACTGGGCTATCTTACCCCAAAAAGGAAATTATCTTAATAAATGATGGTTCAACCGATCAAACCACTTACCTTTTAGAGGAACTATCAAAAAAATACGATGAAGTAAGAGTGATTCAACTTGAACAAAACCAAGGGAAAGCAAATGCTTTACAAGTTGGCTTATTTGCTTCTAAAGCCGAGTATTTAGTCTGCGTTGATGCAGATGCCCTCCTAGCAGATACAGCCCCTTACTATATGGTTCATCAGTTTTTTGTAAGTGGAGAACGAGTGGGCGCCGTTACAGGAAGTCCATCCATTCGGAATCGAAATACGCTGCTGAGCCGAATGCAATTGGTTGAATACGCTTCAATTATTGGCGCGATTAAGCGCACACAAAGACTATTAGGAAAAGTAATGACGGTATCGGGAGTCGTGGTGACATTTCGTAAAAAAGCATTAGTAGATGTTGGATTGTGGGACCGCGATATGATTACAGAGGATATTGCGGTCAGCTGGAAATTGCAAAAACGATTTTGGGATGTTCGCTATGAACCTCGTGCAATTTGTTGGATGCTTGTACCAGAAACACTTTCTGGTATCTGGCAACAACGGATTCGTTGGGCGCAAGGAGGACAGGAAGTCGTCTTACGCCACTGGCGCATTCTTTTCAGCTGGAAACAAAGACGACTGTGGCTTATCTTTTTAGAACAATGTGTCAGTACCATTTGGGCTTTTAGTTGGTTATTTATTACATTAGTTCTTATTTTTTCGGCTAATACCTTCCAGGATCTCTTATTTTGGTTGACATTAACTTCTTTTTTCCTTGTATTTATCAGCATGATTCAACTATTCATTTCGCTCGTAATTGATTCTAGACACAACGGTGTGATGAAGTACTATTTGTGGGCTGCATGGTATCCGGCTATTTATTGGATGGTAAACACATTAGTAGTCGTTGTTGCTTTGCCAAGGGCCATAAAATCCCGTTATAAAGGAGGTTACGCTGT